>JAYUVA010000542.1:0-7670 GCA_043754375.1 Candidatus Kuenenia sp.
TTGTATCATATTGTGGTATCCAATGAGCGGTACGGTTCCAGCCGCAGATGAATGAATCAGCCGCAGGGCGCTAGTGGGTTGTTGATTTAAATCGTTTACTATTCCGCGAGCCGTCGCCTCCGGCTCGGCGGTAAACAAAGATGCGAAATCGGGGACTAAATCAACAGACCGCTAGCAGAGTGTTGACTTAATGATTCTTGTAGGGTGTGTGCAGCGCTAGCGAAACACACCAGTTCATCACGCTTCCCCCAAATGGTGCGTTGCGTTCCGCTTCACGCACCCTACAATTAAATCAACAGTCCGCTACCCCTTAAACAACCGACCCTCATTTGCCATCTCCTCAACTCGATTCGATGCCTCGCGGAATTCCGGCGCGGAGGCGTTAAAATTTCGCAACAGCGGCAGCAGAGTCTCAGCCGCAGTGCCTGAGTCAAGAAACTGATTTGTAAGACTGTGACAGTTGGACTGTGCCACAGGCCCGAAACACCCGTAGCAGCCTCGGTCATAACTCGGACAAATGGCACCACAGCCGGAATGTGTCACGGGGCCGAGGCACGGAATGCCCTGCGCAACTTCGACACACACAGTGCCTTTTCGTTTGCAGTCGAGACAGACGGAATGGGCCGGCATTCGCGGTCGTCGACCATTGACAAATGCGCTAATGACTTCGAGAAGCTGGTGTCGGCTGATCGGACATCCGCGAAGTTCGAAATCGACTTTAATGTGGTCCGCAATGGGCGTGGAAGTGGAGAGCGTCGAAATGTATTCGGGCCTGGCGTAGACACATCTCAGATAGTCTTCGTGATCCGCCCAGTTTTTCAGCGATTGAATTCCTCCGGCGGTGGCACAGGCTCCAATCGTCACGACGGTGCGAGAGATCCGTCTCACATCCTGAATCCGTTGCGCATCGTGCGGTGTCGTGATCGATCCTTCAACCAACGCGACGTCGTACGGACCGGGTTCCATGCGACTGCTCGCCTCCGGAAAATACGCAATCTCGACGGCACTGGCAACGGCGAGCAATTCATCCTCGCAGTCCAGCAACGACAACTGACACCCATCGCAGGACGCAAACTTGAACACGGCAAGTCTGGGACGCGGTCGGATGGCGACCGCAGTGTTTTCCGCAACGGTCGTATTCTGTACAGTCGTGGAATCAGTCATAGGTCATCCACCATCAAAATGGAGGCCACGCGATCGTACCGGAAAATTGGTCCGTCCTTGCAAAGGAACTGAGGACCAAACTGGCAATGCCCACAAAGGCCAATCGCACAGTTCATGTTGCGTTCGAGCGAAACGTACAGAGACTCCGGACTGACGCCGCGACGGATCGCCATTTGCACCGCGTACCACATCATCACTTCAGGTCCGCACGTCAGCAACAGCGTGTTTTCCGGTTGACGCAGCCACAATCGATCGAGCACATTGGTCACCATGCCAATTGCCCCATGCCACTCACTATTCGCACGATCGACGGTCACATGAACATTGAGACCCTGTGCACGCCACGCATCATATTCCAGCGGATACAACAACCCTGAATGCTCACGCGCACCGATGATCAGATTCAGTTCGCCGTAACGCTCGCGATGTGCCAGCAGGTGGCAAACCACAGGCCGCAGCGGAGCCACACCAATGCCTCCAGCGACGAGTACCATATCACGCCCAACGCAATCTTCTATCGGCCAGCTCGACCCGAATGGCCCGCGCAGACCAAGCGAAGAGCCCACCGGGAGTTCCGCCAGCGCGCGAGTCACATTGCCCGCTTCGCGGATGGTATGCGAAATGGAGTCTCGCTGGTCGGGATCGCTGCTGATGGAAATCGCAATCTCGCCCAGCCCCGGCAGGTACAACATATTGAACTGGCCTGGAGCGAATGAATACTCTGCCGCCGTTAATGGATCTTCAAATACCAGATCGCACGTGAAGACGCCAGGTGCTGCCGTCGCCGTGTGGGCGATCCGTACCGCGTGCGCCAACCAGGGATTGTGAGGGTGAGCTGTCGCGGCAGGCTTCATGAATCGCCCTTTTCATCGTGGGAGCTGCTGACTGCAGCTCCTGCGGAGGAATCGTTTTGGGTAGCACGAATTGTCGCAACTTCCTGAGTCAGGTCGATGCCGACCGGGCACCATGTGATGCAGCGCCCACAGCCAACGCAGCCGGACGAACCAAACTGGTCGTGCCAGGTCGCGAGCTTGTGCGTCATCCACTGCCGATATCGGCTTTGAATACTATTCCGCGTGGGACTTCCGTTCATGTAGCTGAAGTCGATGTTGAAGCACGAGTCCCAGCTCCGTTCGCGATCGACGTGATCACCGGTCAGATCAGGTACCTCGTTCACTGACGAGCAGAAACATGTAGGACAAACCATCGTGCAGTTGGTACATGACAGGCATCGTTTGGCGACTTCTTCCCATTGCGGATGGCGCAGATTGTTCATCAACAGATCACGAATATCTGTTGTATCAAGCTTTTTGGAGATCTGATCAACGGCCTGTTGTCTTGCAGAATCCCCTCTCTCAAGCTGTGCGGAGGTCGCGGGCACAACGGCTAACCGAGCTGCCACGGCATTGCCGGGCTCAGAGCCGACTTCCATCAGGAAGCCGTCCGCGACCTCCGTCAACGCCAGATCAAATCCGCTGCTGCAGCGCGGCCCGGTATTCATCGACGTACAGAAGCATGTCGGCGCGGCCTGTGTACAGTTAACCGCCACCACAAACGCTGCGGCTCGACGTTTTTGATAGGTGGGATCCACAAAAGGTCCACCCATGAAGACCTTATCCTGAATTCTCATCGCCGCCAGTTCACACGCCCGAACACCGAGGAACGCATATCGGGGAGGCTCCATATCCGGCGTGCTCATCTGCCAGCCAGTTCCGGTTCGATCTGCAGTGGCGACCAAAGTCACCGGGGGAAACAGATACTTCTTCCATGAATGTGGTCCGACCACATAGCCAAAACACGCCTCATCGTCCCGCCGCTGCAGGCGATACTTACCAGGTTCCTGAACGTCGGTCCAGCCGATTGGCAAGTCGTCAGCCGACGCAATCTCACCGTAGACGATCGCCTCCTGGTCAATTGTGGGGCCGACGACCTGATAGCCATCATCTGCCAAAGCCCGGATCAGTTGATTCAGCTGGCCCCGGGCCAGAAACAGAACGTCCCGGTTTGATTCTGTGGCGATTGTCATGTGTTGTTCTTCTTTGGGCGGGATAAGCTTCCAGCTTGTCATCGCTTTTCAAAAATGCCGTTTTCTTCATTCGACGGCAAGCTGGAAGATTCAAGTAGGGTGTGTGCAGCGCCAGCGGAACACACCAGCTTCTCACGCTTTCCAGCAATGGTGCGTTGCGCTTCGCTTCACGCACCCTACGCTTCAATCAACAGTGACGAACGCCCCTCCGGAATCACAGGCAATCGTCACTCAGAGAGTGACGGCTACTTTATGAACGCGCTCGTTCGGTCGAATACAGATCCAGCAATTGCAGCCGCGTCGATAAAAGCCGCTTCGACAAAACCTGAGCCACCCGCTGCAACAGCACGTACCCCAGTTCCTTCTCGCAGTCACAAAGCTCCTGAAGCTTCTTTCCGGACATAGCAATCAGCGTCGTGTCTTCCGTCGCCGTGGCCGTGGCCGTCATCCCAAAGAATAATGTCGGATGTTAGAGAATTGCTTTCGCAGTTCGCCGCGAAAATCCGGATGGGCAATTGAAATCAATTGTTCGCCGCGCTGACGAAGTGACAAGCCGTGCAGATTGACTGCTCCGTATTCCGTCACAATCCAATGCACATGGCCTCGTGTTGTGACTACGCCCGATCCTGGCGTCAACTCCGCGACGATCCTGGAAAATTTTCCGCCGCCTGCGGTCGATGCCAGGGCGATGATCGGCAGGCCACCCGGAGAAATCGCCGCGCCGCGCATAAAGTCCAGCTGACCACCAATCCCTGAATAAATCCGATGCCCCAGGGAATCGGCACACACCTGACCGGTCAAATCAATCTGCAATGCCGAATTCACTGCCACCAGTCGATCGATCTTGCGCAGGAGATTCGTGTTGTTCGTGATGTCGCAGGGAAGGAAGGCGACCTGTGGATTGTCATCGACAAAGTCGAACAACCGACGACTTCCAATGACGAAGCTCGTGACAATCTGGCCCGGATAGATTTGCTTTCGCCGGTTCGTGATCACACCTGCATGCACCAGATCCACCACGCCATCGGAAAACATTTCAGTGTGGACGCCCAGATCGGTCTTATTTCCAAGTCTCGAAAGCACAGCGGCAGGAATCGCACCGATGCCGGTCTGCAGCGTCGATCCGTCCTCAATCAATTGTGCAATCTGCGCGCCGATGGCCGCTTCAACCGGAGTTTCGGGAATGGCATGATGTTCGTAAAGAGGCCTATCCGTTTCGATGCAAGCGGCGAATGAACTCAAGGGCACCATGCTGTGCCCATGTGTGCGAGGCATCTGATGATTGATCTCGGCGATCAGCAGCGGAGCACTGTCTGCGGCAGCTCGCGCGGCATCGACAGACACTCCGAGCGAACAGAACCCGTGTCGATCCGGCGGAGAAACCTGCAGCAGGGCCGCATCCAGGCGGATGTGTCCATCGCGAAACAAGGATGGGATGTCAGACAGGAATACCGGAATAAAGTCGGCGTATCCGTCCTGAACTGCCCGTCGCGCGGGCTCGCCGGTGAAGAGAGAAATGGAAGTAAAACGATCCCGGCATTCTGGTTCAAGGAACGGCGCAGGTCCCTCGGTGTGCATGTGATAAAGCCGAATACCTTCCAGATCCGTGCGACGGCACATGGCTTCAAGCAACGGCGTCGGAGTGGCAGCCGCACCGTGGATGAATATGTTCATTCCATTCTGCAGATCGCGGACCGCTTCATCGGCAGAGACTGAATTCATGATACGATCTCTCAAACGATTTCCCCGTGATTCACGTTTTTCGTTTCGTCCGGAGTTCTTCTACCGCACGCGGTTAACGATGCCACATTCGTTTAACCGCGTGGGCAACGCCCCGCGCTTTGGAATCCACCCCGCGGGACGCTGCGCACGCGGCCCGCTGGGCACGCGGTTAAACGAACCAATGCCAACCGAGTGCGGCATAACTCATGCCCACTGCTAATTCCGTGCGCGGCCACCATCGGTTGTAGCCGAATTCGTGAGAATTCGGACGCGGCCCTGATTCAACCCAAAGTCTCACAACGAAACATCTCACTTATCCCTGTGCGAAGTGTAAACCCGAAGCGCGACAATCCGCACAGGTGTGCCCCCGTGGGCGCTGCGTCGATTCGTGAAAACGTCTACAACAAAGCCGGAAAGACCACCGACGTGCAATTCTACACTGAAAACGCGACTATTTCATGAATCGCAATTCGTATGCCGTTCTGACCATTGTTGTCGATTGACCGTCCGAGTGCGACTCTAAAAAAAGTACGGCTAATTATGAAGCGCAGCGAGATGCTGGCTGCGATGGAAGATCGCAGTCTCCTGTGGGATGTGATCGTCATCGGCGGCGGCGCAACCGGACTTGGGGCGGCGGTCGAAGCAGCGTCGCGTGGACATCGGACGGTACTCGTCGAAGCCGAAGATTTCGCGAAGGGCACATCAAGTCGATCGACCAAACTGATTCACGGCGGCGTACGTTACCTGCGGCAGGGACGTGTCGGAATGGTGAGACAGTCACTCCGTGAACGCGAACGCCTGCTCCAGAACGCGCCGCATGTCGTGCATTCGCTGGACTTCGTTTTGCCCACGTATCGCTGGGGCGAGAGAATGATCTATTACGCCGGGCTGAGGGCGTACGACGTGCTGGCGGGACAGTGGATTTCCGGTCGCGCGCGACGATTGTCGCGCAGCGAAACCTGCGACCGCCTCTCGACATTGCGAGACGACGGCGTGCGCGGAGGAGTGCTGTACTCCGATGGACAGTTCGACGATGCGCGACTTGCGATCACACTTGCGGCAACGGCCGTCGATCTCGGCGCTGTGGTTGCAAATTACATGTCGGTTGTGCGACTTGTCAGAAATCAGCAGCGCGTCGCCGGTGTGATCGTTCGCGATGCTGCATCGGGAAGCGAACTTGAGCTGCGCGGGCGAGCTGTGCTCAATGCGACCGGCGTCTTTGCAGGCGACATCCTGACCATGGACACGAAATCGCAGCCATCGTCCGCAGCGGATGATCATCCCAACATCGTTCTGAGCCAGGGATCGCACCTTGTTTTGGATGCGTCGTTTCTGCCGGGATCGACGGCGCTGATGATCCCGGAGACCGATGACGGCCGAGTTCTGTTTGCGATTCCGTGGCATGGGAAAGTGTTATTGGGGACGACGGATCTGTCTGTCAGGAGAGTGGCTCGGGAACCTCGCCCGCTGCCTTCAGAAATCGAGTATCTGCTGGAACATGCAGGACGCTATTTGCAGCGATGTCCGACCATATCAGATATTCGTTCCTGCTTCGCCGGTCTGCGTCCATTAGTCGGTGCGAGATCAGGTTCAAATGCCACGTCGAAGCTGTCACGGGAACATGAGATTTACACCGCGACCAGCGGGCTGATCACGGTGATTGGAGGAAAGTGGACCACGTACCGCCACATGGGTGAGGAACTGATTGATAAGGCGGAAGTCATTGCCGGACTGCCCCGCAAACAGTCACGCACGGCTTCGCTGAAGCTGCATGGGTGTCCCTTGATCGCCGACTCTTCCGGTGCCCGATCCTGGAACATGTATGGCGACGATGCGCTGGAAATTGAATCGCTGATTCGCGAACGCCCCGAACTGGCGAAAATACTGCATCCACGATTGCCGTACCGAGCCGCCGAAGTGATCTGGGCGGCGCGACATGAGATGGCTCAAACCATCGAAGACGTCCTCGCTCGCCGAACTCGAGCCTTGTTTCTTGACGCGCGCGCCGCGCTGGAGTCGGCGGAGTTTGTCGGTGAACTCCTGCAGCGAGAATTGCAGCAAAGTGCCGACTGGAAGGTCGATCAACTGCGGCGATTCTCCGAGATCGCAGTCGGCTATTGTCAGTTTGTGAATTTGTAGGGTGTGACAAGCGGCAGCGCAGGCACACCACGGCAGTATTTCGGTGTGCCTGCCCATTGCTTGTCACACCCCTTCAGGTTGCGTATCGTCACTAACAGGCCGACCTTGCGAGCTTCGTCGAGTTGCCTTCCGGTCCTGCAAACAGTCAAATACTCCGAAATCCACGATACCAGACTCTTGATTACCAGATACGAACGGTGACCGGCTATGTTCCAGAGAATTAACCCTGGCCTGAATTCGCTCACTCTGCTAATGGCGATGTTCGTTCTGCCCAGGCATGTTGCAGCGGACGATTCAGTGTCGCCACCAGTACTCACGCGCGGACCGTATCTGCAGCTTTCGACGCCGTCATCCGTGTCGATCATCTGGCGAACCGGCGGCGAGACTCAGCCTGTTGTTCGATACGGTCTCGATCCCGCAAACCTGGATCAGACATTGGCAGATGCATCGATCCTTGTGAGGAGAGTGCCGAAGGACGGCGAGGCATCACCTGACCTCAGCCTTCATTCCGCTCCCGAAGGAACAGTGCAGTACGACGCAACCATCGTGAGCCTGAATGCTGACACCACTTATTACTACGCCATCAGCAATGGAACAACAACTCTCGCCGGTGGCGATG
>JAYUVA010000543.1:0-4191 GCA_043754375.1 Candidatus Kuenenia sp.
TTGTGTGGGTCTCGATCAACAGCACGGCCGAGTGCAAGGTTGCCGAACACGGCTTTTGTTTTGGCTTTGGAAGTTGAGCCCATCAACTTCCACTTTTTGTTTGCGTCCCTTCTCCCCCGCGGCGGGGGAGCGGTCTTGTCTGTGTCGGTACGGACTTGGCCGACACGGACCGACGGTCGGATGAGGGGGCCCGGGATGCACGCGGAATGAACAACGAATTGAGACTTGCACACAACAACACGGAGGAAAACAACATGGCCTATCTTTGTGAAGCACAATCCCCGGAAGCGGTCGTCCAATTGATCGCGGCCAGTTATCTGCGTCACGGTTTTTACTGGTATGCGACCGGTTCGATACCGGCGGGCAAAGATCCCGTCGGTATTGATCGGAAACTGATCGCGAAGTACGGGATCGACGTCAGTGAATGGGAACGCCGGCACCGGAAGCAGCGAGGAGTCGCGAACGCTCACTACCTGCGATTCGAGCGGTGGTTCATCCTGCTGGTCAGCGAGGGGCATCATGCTCTGAAGCAACCGTCATCAAAAGGCGGCGAAGGCGAACATCTGCGAGATTGCCGCCGTACACCAATCCGATTCCATGGATATTCGATTTCCTACCGTCGAGCCGGTGTGACTGCCGCCGGTGGATCGGCTCCGAAGTTTCACGCCCATGTCCGCATCGACGACGACACCTATCGCAAGCTCCGAGACCGGTTCGTGGATCTGGCTATACACCGGACCGCCGAGACTCTCGCCCACGAATTCGGCCGTATCCCATTTGCCCGGTACGCCCCGGTCCGGCGTCAGCTGCTGAACATTCTCCGAGCCGTCAACGAACGCCGGAAACAACAGAGTTTTGAGCTGCTGCCTTACAGTGCCCTGAAGCTGAAGCGAACACCAGTGCCCGTATACGTCCGGCCGGAAACCGACAACCAGAATACTCAAACCTCGGTGGAGGCCGCCTGATTTATGAGTGCATTGCCGTATTTTCTGCTCATGCTTCCGCTGATCGATTTGGTTCGACTCCATTCAAATGGAGGTGACATCCTGCTCTTTACGAGCCTTCTATACCTGACGTGGCGAAATCGCTGGCTATGATGCATTGGGACTGGCGAAGCGAGAGCCAACCCGGGACTTTCAGTTCAGACGAGCCAATCTGTGCATTGCCGACGGAAGCGGTCGGAATTCTTTAAACGTCATCGTCGCCAGGTTCTGTCACAAAGGACTGGCGGAAGAGCTTCGGCATGTTTGATGATCATGCGGTGATGAAACAAATCGATGAAGCCGGAAAGCTTATTCGTCAGCAGGACCGTGAGCAGGGTGCCGCATGATCATTCTGGACAATGGCTCTGACCAGCCATCGTCCTCCCTGATGGTTTGCAATGCAAAGTCCGCCCTTCGGCGGTGAGCTCTACCATTGTGGCTTCGTGAAAGACCGGCTCAAGTGATCCTTCAATGAGACGAAATCGTGTTCAGTCACAGTCACGACGTCCAGAACGGGGATATCGAGGGTCGTTCCTGCTTCTCGCCATTGTCTCAGCGATTCTATGTTTTCCGGAATCGGATTCGCTGTGCCTTCTGGATGATGATGAGCCAGCATGATTGCAGAGCCCGTCACAGCTCTCCTTGTTCACTGAACGAATAATGCGAAACATCGGCTACGATCACATGGTCCAGAAGTCTGATCCCCAGCAAATTGCCTGATTCATGAAGGCGCCTTGTGACGGCACGGTCGTCGTCACTTGGATGCGGTGAACCTGAAGGGTGATTGTGGGCCACGACGATGGCGATGGCTCCAGACAGAATAGCTCGCTGAAAGACCTCTCGCGGGGCGGCCGGGGCCATGTTGGCGGTTCCAATCGAAATGATCGAATAAGCAGCCACTCGATGAAGGCTGTCCAGGTACATCGCCACGAAGTGTTCCCGGCTGTTGTCCGTCAGGATCGACCGAACAAAGGTTGCGACATCGGCGGAATTCACGATTTTGAACATGGTGTGTTCACTGGGCAGATAGTTCACTCGGGTTTCCCTGATGAACGTGTCCTGAATGACCGGCTGCTTGCTGGCGGAGCGTTTCCTAGTGGTGGTCTCTGTTGTAGTTTGGGTTTTCGATCTGGGCATGGTCCTCTTTGAGTTGTAGTTGAAAAAGTGGCGGCCACGGTTGAGGTGACCGCCGGGGTGACGAGATTTACTCGTCGGCGGATGCCATTTGGTCATAGGCTTTTAGGGCCAGAAAGGCGAGTGCTGGGAGGTCATCCATGCGGAAGTTGCTGGTGTTCTGGATTTCTCCCTTCTCGTCGCGATAGGTTCTTTGGACCGTCGCGTTGTGCCAGACGGCTTCTTCGGATTCGTTCTTCCAGATTGCGACTTCGACTCTGTTTAGTCTGCGTGTAAATACTGGTTTATTTGCCATATTGTTTTTTCCTCTTTGAAGGTTGTTTGTTTTTCATTCACACAACGGCGCCAGCCGATGGAAAACAAATGGACTTCACAGAGGAGAGCGAGTCCCGAGGTTCCGCCGGGAGCGTGAGACAGCGAAGCGCTTGCAGGGGCATGACAGATTGCGCAGCCATCTGGCGTGCCGTTGCTCGAAGCGACCATAGGAACCTCGGGGCGAGCGGTACATGGCCAAACCAGTGAACACGTGGCTGCACGGAATCGAAGGTTTGATCGAATCGCCGAACGAAATGTTCTGCCGTCAATTCGTGAATTATTGACCGAACTCCGGGCGACGGTGATGTCGCTGTTCTCGATTCCAACTCAGGAAGTTATCCAGATCTTGCGAATCCGATTCGCAACTCCCGAAAATGGCTTCGAGTCTCTGCCGACGCTGATGAGCACTGGCGGGCATATAGTTCACCACAATCTGAATATTCAGCATCCTGTGACCAACTTCCGGGGATTTGCTATTCTGCCGAACGAAAATCGGGCGCACGGCCCGTTGATGGATTTCCAGCATTGCATATGCGATCTGACATGGGACGCGCTGGCATTTTAGGGGAAGTCATGACTTGGCATTCACAACGCGGCGACAGGACATTGACGGGCGCAGAAGCAGTGCTGATCCGCGAGACGCTTGCCTACGTCGTTGATATGGTGGAAGAAGATATCACGGAATCGGCGGATCCCTGGGAATTCGGTGTTGCGGCTTTCGACCGCCTCGAACCGTCAGCGCGATTGGCCATGTTGGCTGAAGTTGGGTGGGCTCTTCTACGAGATACTGAGTCCTATCCAGAATTGACTGCGTTGAACGAAGCCACTGTAGCAGTGCTCTTCCATGCAATTGAGCAGGGGCTTGAGTTTGAAATTGACTGCCACAACGAAAACGAACTTGAGGCCCGGTTCAGTTGGCGTCGGCTCCTGCTGGATGCAATCACGGAAGGCAATGATTTGTCCGACTTGCCGTCTGTAGATTGTCGCGACATGGACGAATGGCAGTTCATCATCGAAACACTCTCGGACTGGATTCTCTGGGACCACGATTTTGCGAGCGGTGATTATTTTCTCGATACACCACCTGAACAAGCCAACATGAAGCGAGAGAGGTTCGGGATCGACGACGACTACTATCGCGCCATCCCGCCTGATCCCAAAGAATGCGACCTCCCAGCCATCCGAGCCACTTTGAAACAGCTTTGTGGCGGTTGAATTGCATTTGCGCAGTGGCAGTGGCACCGATCAGAATCGTTCGACGTACATTCTGTCACCCGATTCTCAAATGTTGACGGAGCACGTTACAATCTGCGACGAGTGCTGCTTGCATACCTCTAATATCGTCGTCACCGATCGGAAACCGGATGATTCTGCATGTGGACATGGATGCGTTCTACGCGTCCGTCGAAGAACAGGATGATCCGAGCCTGCGCGGCAAACCCGTCATTGTGGGAGGAACTCCGGAGGGCCGGGGCGTTGTTGCCGCTGCGAATTATGTGGTCAGGAAATTTGGCGTGCATAGCGCGATGGCAACAGCCAAGGCGCTGCAGCTCTGCCCGAATGCCATCGTGCTGCGGCCACGAATGGAGCACTACGCTCAGATCTCGAACCAGATACGTGAGATCTTTCATCGCTACACGCCAGTGGTGGAACCGTTATCACTGGATGAGGCTTTTCTGGATGCAACTGGATGTGAGCAGTTGTTCGGATCCGTCGAAGCAATCGGGCGGGCCATCAAGACGGACATCCGGAATGAACT
>JAYUVA010000544.1:0-4357 GCA_043754375.1 Candidatus Kuenenia sp.
CAATTCGGCAAGGAAAAACACGTTTGATGGGCCAACGAGCCCCGCAGTTCCCGTTTTCGAACGTGAAAGATCGCGTAAAAGCGGTCGCAGTTGACAGTAGGAACTTCGTTTAACTGCGTGGGCAACGCCCCGCGTTTCGTATTCAAATCTCAAATTTCAAATACGAAATCTCAAATAGAACAATCGCGGCCCGCTGGGCACGCGGTTAAACAAGCTAATGCCAAGCGTGCGGTAGGTGCCACTCGCCAGTGACTTCTATTCAGAATTCCGTCGCCGACACCAGCTGCCCGTCTTTGCGGGACGCCAGTTTCAGCAACACTTCCTGCGACATCGTCTTGCGAATTCCACGGACGCTTCCGTCGGCAAGCAGAAAATAAACGTGAAGACTGTGCGAACTTCCGAACGTGCCAACTCGCTGATTCTGAAGGAACTTGTATTCAGCACGTTGTTCGTCCGTCATATTACGCGTGTCTTCCATTTCGCCGGTGACCGGGTCGTAGTTCATGATGCGTGAGTACGAACCCAATCCTTCTGCATCTCCCATGTTGCGAAGCGTGCCGCGGTCTCCGAAGATCCAGGCAGTTCCCAGCGGCACATTCAGGTGTTCTCCGAGCAGCAGTGTATTGGACGCACCGTCCGGGACAGATTCCAGAGATTCTGAACTGTTCAGATACAGCAAGCCATCCCCGTCAACGTCGATTGGCTGTTCGCCGCTGTTGTGAACGCCCGCATAGCAGGAAATGGCCGATGGCATTCGAGGATTTGAGGGGCATTGAAGCAGACCGAGATTCATCGTCGTGCTCAATATTTTTCCACCCAGATCGGGTGGCTTCGGCGCTCCCCGTGTAACGTCGTAGCCTTTACCGATTTGTCTGTTCTGACTCGGGTCCATGCCATTCTGCATGTCAATGATCTTCTCTTTCGTAATCTCACCAGACTCAAGCTGGTTCCACAGCACGATCGCTTCATCCAGTGATGCGATTTCTTCCGGCGACATGAACGAGCGGGTTGGTTCGGCGAAGTTGATCTGATTCCACAGACCGTCCTGGCCGAGGTATGGCAGAATCTGAGCGATCCAGCCGATACGATAACCCTGACTGTCCGCCAGGATGGGACCGACGTCATTGACGCATCCGGGAGGCAGGACGCTGAACGTCTGATTGTAATGCTGCAAAGCCACGCCGAGTTGCATCAGATTGTTCTGACACTGTACACGACGCGCATTCTCACGTGCCTGTTGAACAGCGGGCAGCAGCAGTGAAATCAGAATGGCGACGATCGCGATCACGATCAGCAGCTCCAGCAGCGTGAATCCGCGATGGCGACGCATTGAGTATGCAGGCAGCGACCTCATCAGAACTCTCCAATGAATTCCATATCGGCTCGATTGCCAAGATTTGCGTACAACGGGAGACTGATGTTCTCACTCAAAAATCGCACGGAACCATCCGCCAGCACAAACTGTGCACCACCGGTGTGGTAGCTGGAATAGCCACTAGTGGAAGTATCGTCCGGCGGCGGTAATGGCTGTCGGAATCGTGCCGCTCCCGGTGCCCTTCCCCCGACATCCCAGCCGTGGTTAATCGGCACGCCGGAATTTCGCAGCGTGGATTTCGTGCCCGACATCCATCCCAACTCATTGGCATTTTCGACCACACATTTTTCTCCCGCCATGATGGTATTGGACGCACCGTCACGAATCTGTCGAAAACCAACGCTGCTGTTCAGAAACATGACTCCGTTGTTTTTGGCGTCGATAGGAACATCTGCACCTCCAAATGACGCAGCGTAATTGTTCATGGCCATCATCTGGCTCCCCTGACTCAGCACACGTTGCCAATCGGAAGGACAGCCGAGCGTGGAGATCGCCATACCGCGAAATCCACCGTTCGTGGCCGCGTAGACACTGGCATTGAAGTTGATCTGACCGAACAGGCTTGATTGTTCCATCATAGGCAGGATCTGGACGATCCAGGACATGTGGTATCCTTCTTCGAGGTTGCGAATCGGGCCAGACTCATTCACACAACCCGGAGGCAGCATTTCAAACGCCATGTCGTAGTTGTGTAACGCCAGCCCAATCTGCATCAGATTGTTCTTGCACTGCGTTCGCCGCGCCGCCTCACGTGCCTGCTGCACGGCTGGCAAAAGCAGGGCAATCAGGATCGCGATAATCGCGATCACGACCAGCAACTCGATCAGCGTGAAGCCACGGTGGCAATTGCGGCGTGGTGATTCCGTCGCAAAAAGTGAGCGGAATGGCGCTAGCCACCGGTGTTTTCCTGTTGTCTTCATGGTGCCAACTTTCTTGTTCGAGTAACCTGAAAAGGAATCTCCGCATTAGCCGGGTATCGAGCGACGACGGTACACGAATCAACCTGTACTGTGATCACGACCTCAGCGGAATTTGTCTGATGAATTGCTCCTGCAGGCAAATTCCAGATGAGCCCGATCCATGCGGGGTCTTTGGATTTTGACTTCTGAGCGAGCAATAAACCCGCATCTGCCAGTTTTTCTGCCTGCAGAAACGTCACTTCGTTCCGCATCTGCCGCCGTTCCATCACGACTCGCCGTACCTGCTGTGCCATGATCCCCGAAAGGACCACCAGTACCGCAATCGCGACGATACTCGCCGCCCCACGGCGATGTGCCGCGACGTGGGTCGGATGGGTTAATTTGATGGAAGAGGATTCGCGTCTCATATTTGGATTTCGTAGTTTGATTGCTACTGGTTTCATTCGCTTGTCCATAATTCGTTTGTCCAACTTTCTGCCACGTCCCTGCGTGTCCGAAATGGGTGACAGTTTGTCGGGTCTTCAGCTTCTGGTGATTGTGTTGACAACCGAATTGGGGACAACCGAATGGATGCAAGTTGGATTCAAGTAGGGTGTGTGCAGCGACAGCGGAACACACCATTTTCTTACGTTTTCCCTGAATGGTGTGTTGCGCTCCGCTTCACGCACCCTACAATTGATGCTACTGCAAAATAATCTCCGTCACTGGCTGCAAGGCGGCTGCGGTCGGAGTTGCCGGGAAGGCCTCGTCGAACGGTTTGTTTCGATTCAGACCGCCACTACCCACTTCGCTGTATTTGACGAAAACAGACGGCTCGAAAAACTTCACGACCGTCGCACCATCCTCACGAGTTGCGATTTCGATTTTCGAACCTGCCGGAAAAATGTAACGATCAGAATTGAGTGTTTCACTGCCCTGCGTTTCCTGCCGAGTCAGAATGCCGCGGTCGGCGACCCAATGGATCTGCACGCCATCTTCCTGAGCGATCGTCAGAGCGGAATCGGAATCGACGGTCAACGGCGTGGCAGCGGCATCTGCACGCAGCATGCGTTCGCACCGAAGCAATGAATGCAGAAACAGTGAAACACGCCTGTCTGTCTGTTCGCTCTTGAGAATCGTGTGCAGGCAGCTTCCAGTCATCAGCAGGACTGACGACACAAGTGTGGCATACGCAAGGTAATAGTGAAACATCGCGCCGCGGCGACGACAAATTTTCCGAATGGGCTGCGGGAGACTGCGTTTCATGGCGTTGGTTCTCCCTTCTCTCTCCACACCACAACCGAAACTTTCTGGTCGGGCATGGATTCTGCCTGTGGTCGCCGAATTGTCAGACGCAATCCATCTAAAATGTCCTTCGTGGCGTCTTCTGGCTCTGGCAGAGGTTCAACTGCCAGACTTGCCTCCGCATATCGATCCGAAAACCACTTGGAAACCCTGATGTCAGTGGCCAGTGTCTTGTGCTTCCTGATGTTGGCCTCAATGTTGTTGAGTTCAATCATCGCCAGCGTGTCGAACCGCATTGCCTGGCGCTGGCGACCGATTGCAGCCAGCCCCGGCACCAACATGCCGATGGCGACTCCCAAAATGATACACGCGATGATTCCTTCCGTGAGCAGCGAGCCACGTCGCTTGAAAGTACGATTCTTATGTTCAAAGCTTCTCATCATCGGACACGGCCTCTGTACCAGGAACTATGTACCGCGCGGTCATGAGTGTGACAATTGGCGAGCGGCATGCGTCAGCTTGCCGGTACAAAAACGAGGTACCGGAGGGCTCACGCCGCTCCGCTCGCCGATCTCATTTCGACCGCGTGGAGTATAGTATCAGCCTTCATGACTCAATTCATTCAGCAGCGTTATCAGCGGTTCAAAGAACCCCCGGGCCAGGAACATCACGATCGCTCCCACAATCAGCACAACGCCTGGTCCTATGAATTGTGACAGACGGCGAAATAAATTCCGGCGACGGCGTTCAACGGAATCAGCAAGGTGCCGAAGTCCCCAGTCCAGATGATGCGTCTTCAGCGATGAATGCAGGAATGCCGCTTCGGAAGCTCGCAGCA
>JAYUVA010000545.1:0-3701 GCA_043754375.1 Candidatus Kuenenia sp.
AGGTTGCACCAGATTTCTGATTCATACGCGGCACCACCTGCGGAAAATTGGCCACTGATCGTCCATAATCGTCCCTCGAATTCAACCGACTGACCGATCGTCATCGCTTCCGCGCGGTTACCCAGCTTGGCCGATGCCAACCGTCCGACCATCACTTCTCCTTGCCTCGGCCAATCGCCCGCGATCAATTTGACTCCGCGACGCACCAATGGCGCGTTACGAGTCACACCCCGGACCAAACCCAGTCCGCCGTCATCCTCCTGTGTTTTGACGCGCGTCCCCAGATACAACTCCGGCGAAACATGCGCGACTCCAAATCTTTTCCATGTGCTGTCAAGGCTCGCGGTTAACAGAGATGGCGTTCGAGCGGCGATGGATGAATTCTCGATGTTTTCTTCAGAGTTGACCGAATAGACAAGCACAACGTCTTCGTCTCCGCTTACTGACAACGACTGTTCGAGGCCACGAATGAATCCCACGACGACGAACACCAGCATTACGACCGTCGCCAAAGCAACGAGCGTCAATGCCGTTCGGAGCGGCTTGCGAGTCAGATTACGAACACCGTATTCCCAGGGTAGTAACATGGGGCAGTCGAGAATGAATCGAGAGTGAAATGTTGAGTGCGTGAGTTATCGACTTACGCGAACACGCAACAACTTCGGATAACGCAACATGGAATGTTCAAAACTAACACCACATGTCCAGGCATCAGGATACGTCTTAGTGTACGCATCAACCGATTTACGAACCGAAAAGGCTGGAGCGGCGGCAGACAGAGGCCGCGAGAAATAGTCGCCTAGATTAGCCAGGAGTGATGCGCAATGCGCGCATCGCGACCAGAGATGCGGCAATTGCAGTCCTGGGTGACGCGTGCGAACTCCAGCACGATGTCGATACTGATGTCACGCTCAATTCTTGCAGACCGATAGCCAAAGCCGGCTGCCCGCGTATTCGCTTCCGGTAGTTCGAGGCTGCCCTGAAGCGTTGCACCTTCACAGATGCAGTTTGGACAAAGACAGTCATCGCTCGGATAGTCTTCAGAGGACTCCGAAACCGGTGACTCAGCCTCGCAGTGACAGCAAGTACATCCTGCTGGAACGCGATCACTGATACTCGCGGAGGCCACGCGACAGGTCATGCACCGCGACGGGCACGTCAGCAGGTTGGCAATCAGAAGAATTGTGCAGACAAATCGGAACATGCCTCAGAGTGTACGTTCATCGCAAACCTGTTGCAATAGAATCGCTCATGACACAGGTCGTGTGCCACACGGGTGGGACAGAATGAGTCTATCCCAAACGGCACTTCGCCATTGTCGCGAACGTAGGGAGCAACCACCCTCCGGATCGTAGTATTGCGGAAACGCACAAAAATTAAAAAAATGATTGACATGTCGCTACATGACGATATATTCACCGAGGAGGCAAGCGAACATGTCCACATCGAAATTGATACTGACCGATTTGGAAGCGTTGGGTGTGGCGGCGGAGTGTCTGCGGACACTGGCTCATCCTCACCGATTGCGGATGATCCAGATGTTGTTGCAGGCTGATTTTTCCGTTGGCGAACTTGCGGAAGCGTGTGGTTTGCCAAGTGCGATGGCGTCGGAGCATCTCCGTCTGATGCAGCGGTGCGGGTTTCTGAAGAGTGAAAAGGACGGGCGACAGGTGTTTTACCGCGTCGCAGAGCCTCATCTGAAGAAGATTCTGGGCTGCATCGAAGAGCGTTTTGGTGTGGCGACGGCTGTAAAATAGTTGAGGCTGTCCAATTGCCCGGCTTTTTTTACTCAAACATGTCGATTGTTTACGATGTCTCGATATTTTGATTTTCAAAACGAAGGAGTAGTTCCATGAGCGTTTCTGTCATTTCCCCAAAGCAGCTTCAGGATCGAATTCAGGCAGGCGAGCAAGTCCATCTGATTGACGTGCGAACTCCTGCCGAGTTTCGGGAAGTTCATGTGACAGTGGCCAGAAACACGCCACTGGAAAGCCTGGACTGCGATGCCGTCCTGGCCGGGCGTCCGACGAATACGCCACTGTTTGTCATCTGTCGATCCGGCAGTCGTGGCAAGCAAGCCTGCGAGAAACTCACGGCGGCAGGCTGCACGAATGTTGTGAACGTCGAAGGCGGCACGATGGCCTGGGATCAGGCTGGCTTCCCGGTCGTTCGCGGTAAGAAAACAATTTCGCTGGAACGTCAGGTTCGCATCGCGGCAGGATTCCTGTCACTGGCGGGTGGCTTGCTGGCCATTGTGGTCCATCCCTATTGGGCAGGCCTTTCAGCTTTCGTCGGAGCAGGGCTGATGTTTGCCGGGATCACGGATACCTGCGGCATGGCCATGATCCTGGCTCGCATGCCATGGAACCAGGTTGGCAGGACGCCATCGGCACCGCCTGTGCAGAACTGTTCGACAAATTCGACTCCGTCGTGCTGCGGATAGGGATTCAATCTGAGATTTCGATTCCTCTCGTTCCGAGGCTCCAGCCTCGGAATGCACTGTGCCGGAGGCTCCTGCCTCCTGTGCCCGCTGAGAATCTTGAGCCTGAAGTGGCGGGAGCCTCGTGGCATCTCGTTCCTGGGCTGGAGCCCCGAACGAAGAATCAAACCGGTCGCACGAGCCTTCCTCAACAACGTGCATTGCCCGAAGGCTCATCACGCGGAGCGTGATGGCTACTTGAAATCACACAGCGAAAAGGACCTCTCTCATGTTACTCAAGCAATACTACCTCGGCTGTCTGGCCCATGCTTCGTACCTCATCGCGGATGAAAAAACAAAAGTCGCCGTCGTCGTGGATCCACAGCGTGACATCGAACAATACCTGGCTGACGCCGCCGCAGGTGGCTACACGATCAAGTATGTATTCCTGACCCACTTCCATGCGGACTTTCTTGCCGGACATATTGAACTGCGTAACCGAGCCGGTGCCGTAATCTGTCTGGGAGCCAAAGCTCAGGCAGACTTTGAATTCAAGGCGTTGCATGATGGCGACCTGATTGAGTCGGGCGACATGCGTATCAGGATCATGGAAACTCCCGGACACACGCCGGAAGGAGTTTCGTTGCTCGTCTACGATCTGAAGACCAGCAAGACGGTTCCTCATGCTGTGCTGACGGGTGACACCTTGTTCATCGGGGATGTCGGTCGACCTGACCTGTTGGCCTCGATCGGGGTCACCGCTGATGAACTGGCCGGGATGCTTTATCACTCGCTCGACAAGCTGCGATCACTTCCTGACAGCACGCTGGTCTATCCGGCTCACGGGGCGGGATCGATGTGCGGCAAGTCGCTCAGCAAGGAGACCGTTTCGACAATCGGCGAGCAGAAGAAGTTCAACTACGCCCTGCAGCCTATGAGTTTCCCGGAGTTTAAGTCGCTGGTGACAAGTGATCAGTCGGAAGCGCCGGATTACTTTGTGTATGACGCGATCAGGAATCGTCAGGAACGCCCGGATCTGGAATCCACACTCGAGACATCAATGAGAGCACTCAGCGTTGATGAAGTGTTGCAACATCGTGATCAGGGTGCTCAACTTGTTGACGTTCGGGACGCGGCGGACTTCGAGGGTGCGTATCTGGCCGGAGCGATCAATATCGGGCTGCAAGGTAAGTATGCCACCTGGTGCGGTTCGATTCTGAGTCACGACAAGCCTATCATCGTGATCGGAGACGGTGAGAATGAAAAGGAAGCCATCATGCGA
>JAYUVA010000546.1:0-7434 GCA_043754375.1 Candidatus Kuenenia sp.
GCGATGCCGAGTTCCCACGGAAGACCGGCGTGCTTGATGCTGGTCAAAGGCGATGCACCTGTGCCGCCTTCGAAACCCGAAATCAGAATATTGTCCGCGTGCCCCTTGGCAACTCCGGACGCAATCGTGCCGACGCCGACTTCTGATACCAACTTCACGCTGATGCGGGCGCGACGGTTCGCGTTCTTCAGGTCAAAGATCAACTGTGACAGATCTTCGATCGAATAAATATCGTGATGCGGCGGTGGACTGATCAGACCCACGCCGGGCGTTGAAAGCCGAGTTGCTGCAATCGTTTTATCGACCTTATGACCCGGCAGTTCACCACCTTCACCTGGTTTCGCACCCTGCGCGATTTTGATCTGCAGTTCATCGGCATTCGTGAGATACCATGAGGTCACACCGAATCGTCCCGAGGCGACCTGCTTGATGGCTGAACGACGCGAATCGCCATTGTCCATCGGCTCAAAACGGTCGTAGCGTTCGCCGCCTTCACCTGTGTTGCTCTTGCCGCCGATGCGATTCATGGCAATCGCCAGAGTCTCGTGGGCTTCGGCGGAGATCGAACCGTAGCTCATCGCACCTGTGCAGAAACGCTTGACGATGTCAGCCACAGAATCCACTTCAGCCAATGCGACCGGTTCGCCCTTTCGGAACTTCAGCAATCCTCGCAGGTGGCACGCACGCGTTGTCTCCGCGTTGACAAGTTTTGAAAAGTCCTTGTACGCCGACTTGTCGCCGGTCCGGGCCGCCTGCTGAATCCGCCCGATTGTGTGCGGATTCCAGGCATGCTTTTCACCCAGACGCCGCCATGCAAACAGACCCGCATTCGGGAGTTCGTGCGAGATGCTATCGGGGTTTTCCGGGAAGCCGATGTGATGCCGCAGCAGCGCTTCCTGAGCCAGCACGTCGAAGTTCACGCCTTTGATCCGGCTGGATGTTCCCGCAAAACACAGGTTAACGACGTCATCGGCCAATCCAAGTGCTTCAAAGATCTGAGCGCCCTTGTAGCTTTGCAGCGTGGAGATCCCCATCTTTGCCATCACCTTCAGCATGCCGTTGGCGACCCCGGAGCGATAGGCTGCGACAATGCGATCGTCGTCCCAATCATCGGTCAGCTTTCCGTCCAGACGCGACTGACGCAGGGCGTAGAGGGCGAGGTATGGATTGACAGCGTCCGCACCGAAACCGATCAGGAGACAGAAGTGATGCACTTCGCGGGCTTCGCCGGATTCGACCAGCAGACCGATCTGCGTGCGCTCTTCGTGCCGCACCAGATGATGATGCACTGCACCGGTCGCCATCAGTGAACTCACGGGAACACGATCGGCGCTGATCTTACGATCAGACAGCACGATCAGACTGAAGCCATTGCGAATGGCATCTCTCGCCTCTTTGCAGATACGATCCAGGGCCGGTCGCAGGCCACTGACGCCGTCCGACTTCGGATACGTGATGTCCAGAACTTTAGCCTTCCAGCTACGATGTTTGATGCCCTTCAGATTTGCCATCTGATGGTTTGTCAGGATCGGATGCGGCACGGCCAGTCGGTGACAGCTTTCCTGTTTCGCATCCAGGAGATTGCCTTCCGGACCGATGTAACATTCCAGCGACATGATGACTTCCTCGCGGATCGAATCGATCGGCGGATTTGTCACCTGCGCAAAGAGCTGATGGAAGTAGTCGTAAAGCATGCGAGGCTGATCACTCAGGCAGGCCAGCGCGGCATCGTTGCCCATCGAGCCGATCGGATCCTTGTCAGCCTTGATCAGCGGCAGCAGCATGAAATTCATCGTTTCGGATGTGTATCCAAACGCCTGCATGCGGTTCAACAGATCCTGACCGGTGAGTCGTTCCGGCGGAGTCTTCTTTGGCAGCTCCTCGAGTCGAATCCGTTGTTCCTGAACCCATTGCTGATACGGCCGCCGCGCCGCGATGTCCGCCTTCAGTTCTTCGTCGTCGATAATACGGCCCTGTTCGAAGTCCACAAGGAACATGCGGCCAGGTTGCAGGCGTCCCTTATATGCGACGTTGGTGGGTTCAATATCCAGCACGCCGACTTCGCTGGCCATGACCACCTTATCGTCTTTCGTCACATAGTAGCGACTTGGACGCAGGCCGTTGCGGTCCAATGTGGCACCGATAAAGCGGCCGTCGGTAAAGGAGATCGATGCCGGCCCGTCCCACGGTTCCTGCAACGCCGAATAGTATTCGTAAAACGCGCGCTTGTGTTCGGGCATGGTCTGATGATTCTGCCATGCTTCCGGCACCATCATCATGACAACTTCCTGCAACGTACGACCGGAGTGATACAGCATTTCCAGGGCGTTGTCGAAGCACCCGGAGTCAGACGTATGAGGTTCGACAATGGGAAACAGCTTCTGAATTTCGTCCCCGAACAGTTCGCTCTTCATCATGCCCTGGCGCGCAAACATCCAGTTCGAATTACCCTTGACGGTGTTGATTTCTCCGTTATGCGACATGAATCGAAGCGGCTGCGCACGGTCCCAGCTGGGGAACGTGTTGGTCGCAAATCGGGAGTGCACCATGGCCAGATGCGTGTCGTAGTCAGCCGCCTGCAGGTCTTTGAAAAATGGCACAACCTGATGCGACGTGAGCATCCCCTTGTAAATAATCAACTTGGTCGATAACGAACAAACGTAGAACAGCAATGCCTGGGACATGTCGCTGTTGCGCAGCTTGTGGCTCGACAACTTCCGGATGATAAACAACTGACGCTCCAATGCGTCCTGGTCGAGCCCATCTGCGCCACCGACGAACAGCATCTCCATGTGCGGCGCGCAGGCGCGCGCCGCCTTGCCAATGTCTGCGGTGTTGTAGTCTACCGGCAGTGTTCGCCAACCGAGCAGTGTTTGTCCCTGCTGAGCGATAAACTCCTCAACGTTTTTTTTGCAGGTGGCTCGCTGCTCTGTATCCTGCGGCAGGAAGACAATGCCAGCACCGTAACGACCGACTTCCGGAAGTTCGATTTCGATATCTTCCCTGGCGACTCGTACCAGAAAGCTGTGTGGCAGAGAAGTCAGCATTCCGGCACCGTCGCCAGTGTTGGATTCGCATCCGCAAGCACCTCGATGATCCATGTGCCGCAGAATGCGGTCGGCGTCATCGACGATCTGACGACTTCGGACGCCTTTGATATGCGCCACGAAGCCGACTCCGCAGTTGTCATGTTCGTTGCGAGGATCATACAGCCCATTCGCTTCCGGCGCGCCATACGATGGTCGAAATGGTGCTGGATACTGATTGCCGCGGATGTCTTTCATGGATTCGTGCCTTCTGTCTGCGTACGGACGACAGGCATTCCTGCCCATCGATTTCCTGCCGAGCAGGAATTACCAATTTACATTCACGATCGGACAGGAATGTCCAACCTACAAGTTATGTGCGCATCGAGTTCGCCACCAGGAATTCGCTGACACACAGATTCTGTACGGGTTCAGCGTGGTGGCAGGATGGCCCGTTTGGATGCGGCCGCGCATTTCATTCCCACATTGAGGTCTGATTTGACAGCTTCGACCTGGCAGTTTGTCGTGAATCGCGAGCAAGCGACTGCAGCATTCGTCATATCCGAGGTCATTGACCGGGATGATGCAGTAGTCAGGGCTCGAAGCGAATTCAGCATGATTTCGGACAAACCAGTATCAGTCATTCTGTTTCGGTGTATTACCGACAATAATCCAGCGGAGGTGCAAAATCGCCGCCAGCTTTTATGACCATTGCGTGGGGCAAAGGTTCACTGTTTCCAGACGATTTTAGCCGCCAGATTGTGTCAGGCTCTCGCCTGAAAAACAAGCTATTGCCGGTGTCTTCTGCCGGATCGGAGAAAACGAGGACGTGCTTCTGCTAGACTGACGTGAAGCGTTCAAAAAGTTCAGCCTATTTCCACAGTTGCGTCCCAGATGAATATTCCCGATCCATCGCCAATCGATCGTCGCCGCCGAGTTGGATGGACGGCGCTGGCTTGCCTTTGCGTCGCGGCCATCGGATTAGCGACCACGGAAGAAAACTCGGTCTGGGCTGCTGCCGCGATGCGCATCGGACTTGTTCTGGGAGCACTCTGGCTTTGCTTTCCCACGAAAACCCGCCCTGCCGCCTGGACTGTGTTGACTCAAGGACGCCTGGCCGCGTTGGTGATCGGTGCCCTGCTTTGGCCCCGAATCAAAGCTGCGGTGCCATTTCTGGCGATTGCAGCAATCGTGATCTGGTTCATTCGACCACGGACGAAGCGGGGATAAGCTTATCAAGAATGCCGTTGACGAAGCTGCCGGAGTTTTCAGTGCCGAACTCGCGGGCGATTTCAATCGATTCGTCGATGACGACAGCCGCAGGTGTTCCCATTCGTGTCATTTCATAAAGGCCCATGCGGAGCACGTTGCGATCTGTCGGAGCCATCCGGTCGAGACGCCAGTTCGTTGCCGTGCGGCAGATCACTTCATCCAACTCTGCTCGTGCCCCAATGACGCCGGAAATCAATGACCATCCAAAATCCCGCAGCGCAGCATCGGTGAATTGCTTCCGCAGTTCTACCTGCACCCGTGCCTGATCGGCTTCCGGATTCTGGTCAAACAGATACAGCATTTGCAGAGCAAATCGACGAGCTTCAGAACGTCCGGCCATTTGGAGTTGGAATCAGGTTAGAAGTTTAACAATTCAGAATTGCGCACGGTGCGCAGATCATTGTGGCGAGCGGCAGGGCGTCAGCCCTCCGTGTATGTTGTCGCTGTTTTTCCGACGCGATTTATCCAACGAGGCACACGGAGGGCTGACGCCCAGCCGCTCGCTTTAAGCTCAGATCTTCTTGAGCAGGTTAATCATTTCAATTGCGGCCAGTGTGGCTTCCTGGCCCTTGTTGCCGACTTTGCCGCCGGCGCGGTCGAGGGCCTGATCCATCGATTCGCATGTGATGACCCCGAAAGTCACCGGAATTCCCGTTTCGCGCGTGAGACTCATGATGCCGGACGCGACCTGACTGTTGATGTATTCGTGATGCGTTGTTGATCCCTGAATCACGGCTCCCAGACAAATCACGGCAGCGTACTTCCCGGACTTTGCGAACTTTGACGCCGCGAGTGGAATTTCAAATGAACCCGGCACCCAGGCGATTGTAATCCTGTCGGCGCTGCCACCATGACGCACGACCGTGTCGATCGCACCTTCAAGTAATCGCTTTGTAATGAGATCATTGAATCGCGACACCACGATGGCGAACGATGAGTCGGCAGCAGTAAGTTGTCCGCAGAGTTCGGTTGGCATAGACATTCGACCTATCCAAGGTTCATCGACAGTAAAAATTCTTCGTTGGACTTCGTGCGTTTTAAACGGTTCACGAGCAGTTCAATCGCGTCAACCGGATTCATGTCGTTCAGTACTCGACGAAGGACCCAAACCAGTTTCAGCTCCTCCTCGTTCATCAGCAGTTCTTCACGGCGAGTTCCGGAACGATTGACGTCGATCGCCGGCCAGATACGTTTTTCAACCATACGCCGATCCAGATGCAACTCTGTATTGCCGGTGCCTTTGAACTCTTCAAAAATGACTTCATCCATCCGGCTGCCGGTATCCACCAATGCGGTCGCGATGATCGTCAGGCTGCCGCCTTCTTCCACGCAGCGGGCGGCACCGAAAAATCGCTTCGGATGCTGCAAAGCATTGGCATCAACGCCACCCGAAAGTGTCTTGCCGGAATTCGGGATCTCGGTGTTCCATGCGCGGGCAAGGCGTGTGATGCTGTCAAGGAAGATAATGACATCCTGGCCATATTCGACCATGCGTTTGGCCTTTTCGATGACCATTTCTGCCACCTGAATATGTCGCGATGAAGGCTCGTCAAACGTACTGCTCACGACCTCGCAATTCACCCCTTTCAGCTTGCGTTCCATGTCCGTCACTTCTTCCGGACGTTCGTCGATCAACAGAACGATCACGTAAGCATCCGGATGATTCTGCTGTGTCGCCTTTGCCAACTGTTGCAACAGGATCGTTTTGCCCGCCCGCGGCGGTGACACGATCAGGCCACGCTGGCCAAGTCCGATCGGTGCGATCAGATCGACGATGCGCGTGCTCAGAAATTCGGCGTTGTCCGCCAAACGCAGGCGGCGTTCCGGATGCAGCGGCGTCAAATCGTCGAAGAACACCTTGTTCGTGAGCTCATTCGGGTCTTCCCCATTGATCGCTTCCACGCGCAACAGCGCAAAGTAGCGTTCGTTTTCTTTCGGTGGACGAATCTGACCTGCGACGGTTGCCCCGGTGCGCAACCCAAAGCGACGAATCTGGCTCGGGCTGACGTAGATGTCATCCGGACACGGCAGATAGTGATAGTCGGGGCTGCGGAGAAATCCGAATCCATCGGGCAGGATTTCCAATGTCCCTTCGCCGAACATGAGTCCGTTCATCCGCGTCCGCTCTTTCAGGATCTTGAAAATCAGATCCTGTTTTTTGAGACCGTGGTATTCGGTCAGTTCTTCCTGCTCTGCGATCGCAATGAGTTCTTTCATTGACATCCGCTGCAGCTCAGCGATGTTGATTTCGGTGCCCTCAGGCGGGGCGAAAGTCTCTTCGACGGGTTTGCCGATGTCGCCTGTTTCATGGCGAGTATCGGATCGGCGAAGCATTCGTGGGGCTCCGCCGGGGCGAGGATCATCAGGGCGTGTGCTGCGTGTTGACATGGCCGCGTCGGGCCTCCAGAAAGGAATTTGAGGAAAGTTCACCAGCAGAATAAGACAGGGATTTGATGCTGAATCGAATGCTGGCGCGATCCGACTGTTTTGTTCTCAAAGAGTTGTTATTTTGGTGTGGTCAGGTTTAAAAAGTTACCGGCGGCTGGCTCTCTGTTGATTTAGGGATTCAAGTCTCACACGCCTTCCCAAAATGGTGCGTTGCGCTTCGCTTCACGCACCCTACAATTAAATCAACATCCCGCCAGCGTTGTGCCGCTGAATGATCTTTTCCAGAACGAACTTCATCTGCTCTGCGGTCGCTTCCGCTGAACCGGAATTATCGATGGCAAACTGAGCGTTCTGATGCTTTTGCACAAGACTCCATTGCGATGCTTCGCGACGCTGAAACTCTTCCATCGACCATCCGCGACCTGCTGCAGCACGCTGTCGCCGCAATTCAACGGGTGTGTCAATAAAGATCACTGCGTCACATTCGTCTGCCCAGCCAGCTTCCAGCAGCAGGGCAGCATCCAGGATAATGGCGTCCGCGTCCTGCGGAGCCTGTTTGATCGAACGAAGAATCTCACTCCGAATCGCCGGATGAAGTATTTCATTCAGCCGGTTTCGATTGTTTGTCTGCCTGTCGGAGTCTCCGAAGACTTTTTCCGCCAGCCGCCGTCGCAGAACCAGCCCTTTGTTATCGAGAATCTCTTCTCCAAAAGTATGGCTGAGTTTCTCTCGAATATCGTTTGTCAGC
>JAYUVA010000547.1:0-3225 GCA_043754375.1 Candidatus Kuenenia sp.
GTCAGCTTCTCCATAAACTCACCGACGGTGCTCCGTTGAGCGGCGATGATGTCATTGCGCTGGCTTTGCTGCTGACGATGATCGCATCACTCGCACATCTGCTCACAATGCTCGCGACGCGCTGGGGCGATCGAAACATCGCGTTTAAGTCGCTGCTGGCGTCGATCCTGATTCATGGCGTCTGCTTTCTGGGACTGGAAGTCTTTGAACCTCTGGCGTTACGAAAAGCAACGGCCAATGAGTTAACACCAGAGCCACCGGAGGTGATCACGGATGTTCTGGTCGAAAGTGATCAGGATGTGAAACTTCCTGAATCGGGCAACATCCCGATCGCCGATCGACCGATTCAGCCTGAAATCGAACTGCATCGCTTTGAAGACACCGCCCCGGAAATTACCAAATCGGAACTTCCTGATCGTACGCCCGACCAGCTGGAATCACTGACAACGACGGTTGATGACGTCACGCAGTTCCAGCATCAGCAACTGACGGAACTGGCTCTGCCAACAGACGCGGGTGAAAAAGGTCTCAAGCAGGTGGCGGCCGAAGATCCCGCTGCTGAACTCAAGACCGCATTCGAACAAAGCCTGGCCGACGTTTTCAAACCGAAAATGCAGCGCACACAGCCGATCACCGGTCGTCCGGACGATTCGGAACAGTTGGCCGATCCCTCGCGGCTATTGACGGCCCCGGACATGAAGTTCGAAATCCATCTGGAAAACGTGGCGATCAATGTCGCAACGGCTTCGGATTCCTCCGTCGAATTGCCACCGGTGATGGACGCCCCCGCAGAATCGATTGCGCGGCGGACAGCTCCGATGGCGGATGACGAGGCGATTGATGGAAGCAACGCTGAGCTTAAAAAGTCCACCGAGAAATCCAGCGCCAGTACGTTTCAATCGCGACTGCCCCGCCCTTCCCGTTCGGTCCCGGACCGCGATCCGTCCGAACGCCCATCCCGCATCACGCACGATACTCCGCGCACGACAACACCACTGTCTGACAGTTATGACGACGTGCGCATCGGCGATCTGGCTCCAAAATACAGCGATTCACTGCAGTCTGGCGCACCACTGCTGGACAACGTACTCCCGACGATTCGACGTCGTGACAATCCGCCGCTGACCTACAAACTGCGTGCAGAGAAAGCTCGACGCGACGCAGCAGAGCGATTCGGAGGGACGAAGGAATCGGAGTCCGCCGTAGAACGCAGTCTGCGCTGGATGGCTGCCAATCAGTCGCAGGATGGTCGCTGGGATGCGGAAGATTTTGGTGCTGGTCAGGTTGGCCTGGACGAAAACGGCGTAGACCGAGAGTTCGCGGGCAAGGAAGCTGACACTGGTTTGACGGCACTCGTCATGCTCAGTTTCCTGGGTGCTGGCTATACACACGAAGAAGGTCGCTACGCAGTCGAAGTCGATCGGGCTCTCGACTGGCTGATCAGTCAGCAGGCGGCCGACGGAAACCTGTGCGGCAATGCCGAAAAATTTGCGAGGATGTACTGCCATGCGATGGCGACATATTCGCTGGCCGAAGCTTACGGCATGCAGAAGGAAGTGGTTCTCGGGCCGATCGTTGATCCCGAAGCATTGCGGTTTGCCATGGACAGCGGCGAACTTGCAGCCGCTCATCTTTCCAGTGCCGCTACATCGCAGAACATTCTGAGCGTCATGGCGGTGGACGGTGTGGCGCGAAGTATGCTGGCCAACCAGATTGCATATTCCATTCGACGAGTCGATGACTTGCGACTGCGTGCCGCGCTGGCGAAAGCGGTCGCATTTACAATCAGCCAGCAGGATCCCAAAGGCGGCGGTTGGCGCTATAAGCCCTGGCAGGAAGGCGATGTGAGCATGCTGGGCTGGCAATTGATGTCGCTCAAGAGCGCTGAGATTGCGGGTGTGAATATCCCGGAGACCGTTCGCACACGAATGAAGAGTTTCGTTGAAACTGTGCGGCAGGGAAAAAGTGGCGGACTGTTCGGATATCGTCGCAACATCGTGTCCAGCGGACGTAATTCCGAACCAGTCTCACCGACGATGACTGCGGAAGCGTTGTTCTGTCAGCAGATGCTCGGCTATCCCCGCGATTCTGCCGCGAGTACAGAATCGATCGCTTATCTGATGCGCAATCCCCCGCGACTTTCAGACATGAACTACTATTACTGGTACTACGGCACACTGACGATGTATCAGCACGGCGGCAAACCATGGCAGGACTGGAATGCCAGCGTACGTGATATGCTGGTGGAATTGCAGGTCCAGTCCGGCCCGATGTCCGGCACGTGGGATCCCAAAGACGAATGGGGCCGCTACGGCGGACGACTGTATTCGACCGCTCTGGCCACGCTGACGCTGGAAGTGTACTACCGCCTGCTGCCGCTGTATCGGATGAATGAAACAACCGACGCCAAACCGTGAACGGGGCTCGGAGCCGTTAGGCTCGCCATCGACCAGGCTCGCCATCGACCAGCCTCGCAAACGTTTTTGCCAACGCCGAATATCCATCTCGTTCGAGAGTTACGTCGCGGTTCTGGAGCCGCAGATGGGGATGAAGTTCGTCATTGACCTCGTGCGAATTGATGCGACCGATCACATTCAATGCTCCGCGTTCCTCTGCCGCGCAATCCACGAGATTTCACGGACAGCGTGTCGCAGGATCTCCAGTCATGGAGACTTCCGACCAGTTGTTCAACGTTGCTTCTGACGACGTCAAAGTCGAGGCATGATCCGGGGTCGATCCAGACATTCCTGTGTCCACCAAACTGGCGAAACGTCCGGATGTAAGTGTTGCACTGGAGCATCGGAATCCGGGTTCCGCCTTCCCACCATCCAGCAATCGTCCACCACGGACAATGGTCCTTGCGGTACATCAGGAAGATCGCATGCTGGTTCTTCTTCGGCGGATGACAAGGTATTTCCAGATTTTCAAAAAAATGGGAGATATGCTTTTCACCAACGCGATCTGGAGGATTGGCAGGCAACTCAAGTCCTCGGGAGGTAATCCTGAAGAAACCTCGTCGTGTCTTTTCAATCAAACCCGCGCGTGCAAGTTAAACCCTGGCCCATGCGACTCAATTGTTGAATCAGATTGGATGGCCCCGCTTAGGATCCTTAGCGCTTAGGATCCATTTCCGAGAAGGTACACCCACGATGCCGTCGGGTTCAGAGCGATCGCTTTTTCCAGCCATGCTGCAGCAGCATCAAGCGTTGCGTCGAGACTTCCGAG
>JAYUVA010000548.1:0-4950 GCA_043754375.1 Candidatus Kuenenia sp.
ATTATTCTGCACACCTGCGAGTTTCCTCAGGGTAACAGTTGGGCGAAACGGATCACCAAGAAAGCCATTCAGGTTTTGAATTCCGAAGACCTTGTCGGAGCCATGGCTCAGACGATGAACGGTGATGAGTGGATTTTTGAACTGACGCCTGCTTCAAAGTATGCCGAACTGGTCCCCTTGATCAACAACGCGGAAATCGGCGACATGGGAACGTTCGCGACCACGATGAAGATGGGACTGGATGCGTTGGTGAAATGCGATGCATCCAGCCGCCATATGATTATCATTTCGGATGGAGATGCGTCACCGCCGACTCCCGAACTGCTGGGGCAGTTCATTGAAAATCAGGTCTCCTGCTCGACTGTGGCCGTATTTCCGCACAACGGTGACACTGCCATCCTGGAAGAGATCGCTGGCGTCACTGGTGGGAGATTCTACTATCCCAGCGATCCCAATCAGTTGCCGTCAATCTTCATCAAGGAAGCCAAAACTCTGCGCCGCAGTCAACTGCAGGTGCGAGACTTTGTGCCGGCGCGAGTCAACACCGATCCGATGCTGAAGGACATTTTGGAATCGCCACAGCTCCACGGCTATGTACTGACGTCACCGAAAGAAGATCCTCGAGCCACAATTCTGCTGGCCGCTCCGCCTTCGGAGGCGGAAATCGCCGCCGGTGATACGGAAGCCGATCCGATTCTCGCTGTCTGGCGTTATGGACTCGGTATGACTGCCGCATTTACTTCCGACCTTACCGAACGCTGGGGGAAAGACTGGGTCAGCTGGGATCAGTATCAGCAACTCGTCAATCAGATGGTGACGCGCATCAGTCGGACGCGGCGGGAGCAGTATTTACGAGTCTATACATACGTCAACGGCAATGAAGGCGTGGTGGTGGTTGAAGATTTCCATCCCACGGAAACGCTGCTGGATATCAGTGTGTCGGTCACCGGACCGAACAGTTTCGAACAATCACAGCAGGTGCGCCAGATCGCCCCGCGGCGTTATCAGACCAGTATGCCGCTGAAAGGCGAAGGGCGTTATCAGGTGATGATCGGAGCAACCGACGGAACGCGGCGAGAAACAGCATACGCCGGTTTTATCGTGTCGTACTCACCGGAGTATCTGAGATTCCGGGCAAACCCGATCGTGCTGCGCGACATCGCACAAAAGACGGGTGGCGTGGAACTGGATGCAGATCAAAACCCCGTTGAACTGGCCAGCACGATTTTTGGAGATCGCAAACCCAAACGCAGCAGTCGTCCGATCTTTGACTGGTTCCTGATGTGTATCGCGTGTCTGCTGCCGCTGGATGTGGCCATTCGTCGCGTACAACTGGACCTGGGATGGGTCAGGCGATTGTTCCGAAGTCATAAGCGCGAATCCACAGGCACCATGGGCGCGCTGTTGCAGCGAGCGGGTGAGGTGCGTGCGTCGATGATCAAGGACCGTGATCAAGTCGCTGGCGGTCCACGTTCGGAGCCCGTAACTGGCCGACCAATGGCGACTCGACCCCAGCGGCCACCTGCGACTACAAGCGAGAAACCAGAAACCAAACCTTCGACACCCACCGCGCCGCCTTCAACAGGTCCACCGGCCGAGGGCGGTACCACATCCAGACTGCTGGAGATCAAGCGCCGCCGCGAGCAGGAAGGAGAGAAGAAAGAATAAAGGCGAGCGGCTGGGCGTCAGCCCTCCGTGTGTATTCCGCCTGTTGTGATTCCTGTAGCTTGGACATTCTTGTCCGAGTTTGCTGTCAAAGACTATTCACATACCAGCCTTTGCTGTGCCACCATGTCCGCTCAACTGACGACGGACATGAATGTCCATCCTACGAAACACTCAGCGGGCTGACGCCCAGCCGCTCGCCATTTAACCATCAGAAAGCCTTCCATTCATGTCCGAGCAACTTAACCCCGCACAACTTCAGGAGGAAGCGGATCAGTTTCGAACCGAGTTTCAAGCCGTCCGTGATGCCGTCGGCAAAGTGATCGTCGGTCAGCAGCGCGTGGTCGAAGCGACGCTCACTGCGCTGCTCTGCGGCGGAAATGTGCTGCTGGAAGGCGTGCCTGGGCTTGGTAAGACGGAACTCGTCAAGGCACTGTCGCAGGTGCTGAAGCTGGAGTTTCGCCGCATCCAGTTTACCCCTGACCTCATGCCGGCAGACGTCATAGGTACGAATATCATGACGACCGATGACGCGGGGAAATACCGCTTCGAATTCCGCCAGGGCCCGATCTTCACGCAGTTGCTGCTGGCCGACGAAATCAACCGCGCGACGCCAAAGACACAATCGGCGTTGCTCGAAACCATGCAGGAAGGCACGGTCACCACCAGCGGCACGACATATACGCTTGATCCGCCGTTCTTTGTGCTCGCGACGCAAAACCCGATTGAACAGGAAGGCACATTTCCGCTGCCTGAAGCGCAACTGGACCGATTTATGTTCAAGGTCGTGGTGCCGTTTCTCTCGCGGGAAGAATTGAATGAAGTCGTGACGCGAACAATTCTCAAGAGGAAAGTTGAATCATCAAAGGTCATCGACGGGCCACGTATTCTGCATTTACGAACCATCCTGGACCGCGTCGTTGTCAGTGATCCGATGCGTGATTACGCATGTCGCATGGTGCTCGCCACGCATCCGGATTCTTCGTTCGCGACGGAACGGGTCAAAAAGTATCTGCGCTGGGGAGCCAGTCCGCGAGCCGCTCAGGCACTCATTCGCTCGGCCCGTGTCCGAGCGCTGAGTCTGGGCCGCGCTCATGTTTCGTTCGACGACATTCGGCACTACGCCCAGGAAGTTCTGCAGCATCGAGCTCTGCTCAACTACGACGGTCAGGCAGAGAACATTTCGATCCGCGATGTGATCGAAGAATGCGTCAGCAAGTTGCCAATGGAGGCGTAATCAGAGTAGGCCGGACCGCAGCGAAGCGGAGTTCCGGCAGATCGGTGAATTGCCGGAACGGCGCTTCGCCTGGTCCGGGCTGCGTCTGCGGCGAAATAACTTAGATCGAAGATCAACTCAGTGGCAAATCCAACCGCATCACAACTCACAACGCTCTTCGACAATTCAACGCTCAACCAGATCGAGCGGATGAGGTTGAAGCCGAATCGGCGGCTGACCAATCGCGCCCGAGGCGAGCACCTTTCCGGCAAAGGCGGCAGTAGTACGGACTTCGCCGACTTTCGTGACTACGTCGCCGGGGATGATCTGCGTTACGTGGACTGGAACATTTTCGCGCGGCTGCGGCGACCGTACATCAAGCAGTTTCAGCACGAAGAAGAAATGCATGTCGTGTTGCTCATTGATGCATCGACGTCGATGCTGTTTGAAGACAAAATGCTGCGGGCCAAACAATTGGCGGCTGCGTTCGGCATCATGGGTCTGCAGAATGTCGAGCGCGTCAGCGCTTATGCCATTCATACGCGACAGGATCAGCCCTGGATGCTGCCGCCAGGGGCTGGACGCACGCGGATTCGCAAGCTGCTGAAGTTTCTGGAAGATGTCGAAGGCGGCGGCAGCATTCCCATCGAAAAAGCAATTGAGACGATGCTGCGGTTTCATCGAGGTCGGGGCATCGCCATCATCATCAGCGATTTCCTGACGTTTGGCGATGTCAGCCGTCCCATGAATTTACTTTACAGCGCCGGATTGGAAGTCTGGGGCCTGCAGGTGCTGGCGGAATCGGAAATCAATCCGAACGTGCAGGGCGATCTGCGATTCGTGGACAGTGAGACTCAGGAAACGCTCGACATCACCAATGCGTCTGAGTTACTGAATGTGTATCAGGATCAACGCATCTGGTTGCAGGAGGCATTGCATTCGATGTGTCGCAGTCGGCAGGGACGATTCATGTCTGTCAGCTCCGGTATGACGTTGCCAACCATCCTTTTTGAACATCTGTGTCGAGAGGGGTGGATTCTGCGATGAAATGGCCAGGCTTCGTCAATCTTTTCGGTGCATGGTTTCTGCTGGCGCTGATTCCGCTGATCATTCTGTATTTCCTGAAACTGCGCCGGCCAAAAATGGAAGTTCCGTCGCTGGCGCTGTGGCAAAGCGTGGTGAATGATCAGCGGGTCAATTCTCCGTTTCAGAAGTTTCGCCGCAATCTGCTTTTGCTGCTTCAGATTCTGCTGTTGTGTCTGCTGGTGCTGGCTTTGATGCAGCCGTTTCTTCAGGCAGATGCCGAAATCGCCGAATACAAGCCGCTGCTGATTGATTGTTCCGCCAGCATGTCGGCCATCGATGAAACGACCGGCAAGACGCGACTCGAACTGGTGAAGGAACGCGTGCGCGAGCAAATCGACAACCTCACCGGCGATCAGCGAATCGCTCTGTTTTCATTTTCAAACACCGGGCGGCGTGTGACGGAATTCAGCAATGATCGCCGGGCTCTGCTGAAAGCGCTGGAGGCGCTGCAGCCGACAGATCTGCCGGGGCAACTGGATGACGTGCTGCGGATGGCGGCGGCGTATACCAGAACGTTTCCGATTGAGACCGTCACGATCATGACGGACGGGAATCTGCCGGATCAGGTGGATTTTGAATTGCCGTTTTCTATGGACGTGCAGCGCGTGGATATCGGCGGGCCGAATGTCGGCATCACTGAAATGAGTGCGCGTCGCAGCGGGCCGGACGAATGGGAAGTGTTCGTGCGGGTGTCATCTTCATCCGTTGACCTGCGTGGTGCGGAACTGCAGTTGTGGGAAGACGGTCAGCAGAAAGAATCGCATCAGGTGGAAGTGTCGAACGAGGAATCGGAACGGCTGGTGTTTCCGGTAAGTACAAGTCAGGCGAAACTGCTGGAAGCGCGGCTGGTGCCGGCAGGATTTGATTCGCTGGCGGTGGACAACAGTGTGTGGCTGACTTTGCCTGCAGCGCGGCCGCTGAAGGTCTGGGTGTCGCCGAAGCTGGCGTCATGGCGTCATGCCGTCCGCGTGCAGCCGAATCTG
>JAYUVA010000549.1:0-2717 GCA_043754375.1 Candidatus Kuenenia sp.
GGCCTTTCCCAGGCGATGCTTACAAATTCACGAAATTCCATACGCGTTCATTATCCGACGCATAACGAAAAGAGTGAAGCAGAAGCGCGTCGGCCAGACACGCTCTCCACATGAAACCGACACCGCCTGCCGAACGTTCGCTTTCTGCTTCAACGACTTGTTAGCGATGACCACGCATGCCAGACCAGCCTCAACCCCATTCCTCGACGGTGTCTGATACTGCAGCCTGCCTTGCTTCTGCATCAACGTACCGTTATGCAGAAACGCGCCAAGGTGCAGATAGCTTAATGCTCCACAGCCGACGGCGATTTATCAACCCTAATGGTGCCTGTGTCAACGTCATTAGTCCAGAGTCACGCTAAGAGTGCTCTCAATTTCTGAAGTCCGACTGATTCTGGATCACTGTCCGGAAGGCAGTTTGACTCGTCTGATGATCGAGCTGTTTTACGGCACGGGAATGCGGTTGCTGGAAGTGTGTCGGCTGCGGGTCAAGGATATCGACTTCGAACGACGCCAGATCATGGTGCGTGACGGGAAGGGTGAGAAGGATCGGGCAGTCCTATTGCCGATGCGCTGCGAAACGACGTTGCGGAAACAAATTGCGTTGACTCGGCAAGTGCATGAACAGGACTTTTCCGCAGGGTTTGGCAACGTGTGGTTGCCCTATGCCATTGCGGAAAAGTATCCGTCGGCGGGTCGTGAATGGGGCTGGCAGTATGTATTTCCGTCGGGACGATTGAGTGTTGATCCACGGCGGGGGAGACTGGAGGATTCAACGCAGGGAAACATCGCCGCAGTGCAGGCAAGGTCAACCCCCTCATCCGCCCTGTCGGGCACCTTCTCCCCCGAATCGGGGGAGAAGGGACGGGAGAAGGGACGGGAGATGCGGCTGCACCATATTCACGAGAACTCGGTGCAGAAGTGGATTCGGGCGGCCGTGTTGAAAGCCGGTCTGACAAAGAAAATCAACTGCCACACGTTTCGTCACAGCTTTGCGACTCATCTGCTGGAAAGCGGATCGGATATCCGCACAGTTCAGGAACTGCTCGGGCATTCGGATGTGAGTACGACGATGATTTACACTCACGTTTTACAACAGGGACCGTTGGGCGTCCGAAGCCCGCTGGATCGGTTGTGAGCTGACCTGCCGGAACGGCGCTGCGCTTGGTCCGAGTGTTCGATGGTGTGTTGTCAGCAGTCAACGCCGGGTTAGTGATCGGTACTTTGCTTTCCCGGCATGCGGCGGATCAAGGCACCACCACTGAGTATAAGTGCGGCACCCAGAAAGTAGGGCAAAGATGTCGATTGACGCAGCAAAGGAATGCCGAGCGACGGACCGAGGATGCGAGCCAGCGAAGACAGGCTCTGGCCGGTACCGAGCACTGAACCCTGTTCATCGCTGGACGCAGCCTGTGACAGCATCGACTGCAGCGAAGGTGTCACCGCAGAAAATCCAATGACGACAATTGGCAGGATGAACCATAGCGACACAGGAGGCAGCATCTTCATGCCGGTGAATCCAATCAATGAAAATCCGATCGTCATCAGCGTTACGCCGATCAACGCCATGCGACGTTCGCCAAGTCGCGGCAACAGACGGCGCACAAGCATCCCTTGTCCGATCGACAGCACAAGTCCGACATAGGCATACAGGAGAAAATTCCATTGTGTGCTGTAACCAAATTCGTTCGTCAGCAGTGACAACGTGCTTTCAAACTGCGCAAATCCAAATGTTGTAATGAACACCGCGAACAGAATGATTGACATTCCGGGTGTCGAAAGATGTCGGATCGCTTCACCCGGCCGAAACGCGCGGTGTGATGACCGCTGAGCCGATTCCGATGGCCTGCGGGATTCCTGAAGTTTCACCGTTGCCAGCAGAAACGCGAGCGCGGAGAGAATTGACGCCACGTAGCCCGGCATTCCGGATGGCGGTGCCAGCAGACGATTTTTGAGATCGACTCGTGGCAGAGGTGTCTTCAGCAGCGCAGCGATGCCTTCTGTGTTGGCATCAGAGATCTTTGAATCCTGAAACACCTCATCCCGGAACTGCTGCTGAGAGACCAGAGTGGCATCCTCTTTCCAGGATTTCACCAGCGCCCATTGAGGATCATTCAATGCCACGGCGGCGTCATTTGAAACGCAGATCGCGCCGATCAGGGGACCAAATGTAAAACCGATTCCGAACGCCGCACCGATCAACGCCATGCCCTTGCCGCGTCCTTCCACGCCGGTACAGTCCGCAATGACTGCCTGAGCCGTCGAGATTGTGGCTCCTGCAATGCCCGCTCCGATCCGCGTCACGTACATCCAGACCAGTGGGCTGAAGCCAAGGATCAATGCGTCGCGGCCTTGAGCCGACACATAACCAAACAGCCCGTAAGAGATCGTGGATCCCGCCAGCCCCAGCAGCAGGATCGGTCGTCGACCGATGCGATCGGACAGGCTGCCCCACATCGGCGCGAAGATAAACTGCATGGCGGAAAACGATGCCATGAGCATTCCAAGTTGCCAGCCGCTCGCATTAAAAAGAGCTCCGTAACGTGGCAGCAGCGGCAGTACGATTCCGAACCCCAGCAGGTCAATAAAGACCGTCAGGAACACGATGAACAACGTCGCCTTGTTTATCGAAGACACTGCAGATTGTGCAGTGGGAGCAGCATTGGACACAGAGACTTCTTTCACAGCAGAACAGTTGGAAAAAGAGGTCAGGAACC
>JAYUVA010000550.1:0-6504 GCA_043754375.1 Candidatus Kuenenia sp.
ATGGCAGTCACCAGACTTCCCCAGCCGCACATCAGAAAGATGGAGACACCCACAGCGTCCGTCACAAATTCGTGATAAATCATCCGCAGCAGGATTCCCACGACAGCAACGGACCAGATCAGAACCAGTGCCAGCAGCCGTGATCGACCGCTGAAAAGAATGGCATGGACCGGTGTCATGCTGCCGGCGATCAACAGAAAAACGCCTGCCACATCAGCTCGCAACAGGAAATCACGCGCGGGGCCTGGCCACGCCAGGTGATATGCGCTGCTCAGCATGAGGAGGAAAACGGACGAGCCAGCCATCACCAACAGACTCGACGTTCTGACCCAATCCCCGCGTCCACGCCGAATCAGCAGAATTGCCATCGCCGCGAATACGAATGCCCCGAGCATATGACTCAGGGAACTCAATGGTTCACGACATCCCGGCAGCGGAAAGACGGCAATTTCATCAATGAGCGTCTGATCCATTCCGTGTCGTCTTTCGCCAGAATCCTTGTTTCAATGCGTGGGGACATTAACGGAATACGGCGACTTCACCAACACCGATTCCTGACTGTCCTTTGCGCCGTCGAATCGGGCCTCTATAATCCCGGACCTGGCTCAATTCAGCCGGGAATGCGATTACCTGGTTTTCAGGAAAGAAACCTGCCTCATGACCCGTTCGATGGACAAGATTGTTGCACTGTGCAAACGCCGTGGATTCATTTTTCAGAACTCTGAGATCTATGGCGGGCAGAACGGATTCTGGGATTACGGTCCGCTGGGCACGGAACTCAAACGCAACGTCCGGGATGCGTGGTATCACGACATGGTGTCGGCGCACAACGAACTGGTTCAGCCGGCAGGAGCCCCCACGACGTTTCAGATGGTCGGCCTGGAGTCGGCTTTGATTATGCACCCGCAGGTCTGGAAATGTTCCGGACACTACGATCTGTTCCACGATATGATGGTGGATTGCCATACCTGCAAGGGACGATTTCGGCAGGATCATATTCCCGGCACACCGTGCCCACAGAAGCCCAGTAAGATGGTCGGTGACCACACCGGCTGCAAACTGACAGAACCCCGCGAATTCAATCTGATGATGAAAACGATCCTTGGCGCCATGGGAACGGAAGAAGACGCTGCGTTTCTGCGCCCGGAGACTGCTCAGGGGATTTTCGTCAACTTCAAGAACGTCTGCGACAGCAGCCGAGTCAAACTGCCGTTTGGAATCTGTCAGGTCGGCAAGAGTTTTCGTAACGAAATCACGCCACGCAACTTTACTTTTCGTTCGCGTGAATTCGAACAGATGGAAATTGAATTCTTCTGTCATCCGTCACAGTCACGAGAATGGTACACTTACTGGCGTGATCGTCGATACAACTGGTATCTGAATCTGGGCATCGACAAAGATCGAATCATTCTGCGGGATCATCATCAGGATGAGCTGGCTCATTATTCAGTCGGTACAGCCGACATCGAGTACGCATTTCCGTTCCTCGGCGAGGGTGAATTCGGAGAACTGGAAGGCGTCGCGCATCGCGGAGACTTTGATCTGCGTTCGCACATGGAAGGCAAGCTGAAGAAAAACGCCGACGGCGAACTGGAAGTTGAAAAGAACGCCGACGGGACTCCGAAACATCGCGGCAGCGGCAAGGATCTGACGTACTTTGACGATCAGACGCGGGAACGATTCCTGCCGCATGTCATTGAACCGTCCGCCGGTGCCGACCGCGGCACATTGGCGTTTATCTGCGAAGCGTATCATGAAGACCAGCAGCCGGATGACAAAGGCGAAATGCAGGAACGAGTCCTGATGAAATTCCACCCGCGTTTGGCACCGGTGAAAGCTGCTGTGTTCCCGCTGATCAAGAAAGAGGGCATGCCGGAGAAAGCCGCAGAAATCTTTGGGGAACTCAAGGCTGCCGGTCTGAATTGCCAATATGATCAACAGGGTGCGATCGGCCGCCGATACCGTCGTCAGGACGAAATCGGCACACCATTCTGCATCACAGTCGATGGCGACACTGCTAAGGACAACTGCGTCACCGTTCGTGACCGCGACAGCCTGCTGCAGGACCGCGTCCCTGTCAATCGCATCGTCGATGAAATCGTGGCACGTCTGAAAGCGTAAGCACTCGGGCAAACGGCATGAATTGCAGACGATTCCAATGTCAACGATGGACATTCATGGTCTTCAGCCATCCGAATGGATCTGCCCGGATCAAATCTACTGGCCACTCAATGACTGGTCTCGCAGGCCACTGTCAAATTCGGTATCGCGGGTTGACTCAAGACCCCCGGAAAGGACTGATCCATCGACCATTGCTGACGCGCGAGCGAGGTCCACTTGTGCAGCGACGTACGCGATGTTGGAATCAAAATACGTACGACGAACAATCAGCACCTGCAGGAAATCAAACTCACCTGCCGCGTAGGCTGATTCGGCAAGCTCGAGTGTCTCCTGAGCGCGGGGAAGAATTTCCTGCTCATATTGCAATACAGTCGCGGCGGATGTTTCGAAATCGCGACGGGCTCCCGCAAGTCGCGACTGAATGGCGATCTCTGTGCGACGCACGTCTTGTGACGCACGGCAGAATTCTGCGTGAGCGGCCGCGATATTTCCCTGGTTCCGGTTGTGAAGGGGAACGGGCAGACCAATCTGCGTATTGATCATGCTTGTTCCGGTGCCGTTGTCCTGTCCCGCCCCGAATATCAGCGACAGGTTTGGAATTGCCTGTGACTGTTGACGATCCAGATTGGCGCGAGCTCTTGCAAATCGCGCTCGGACACCCTGCAGTTCCGGACTGGTTGAAAGTATCTGCCCCTGAATCGCATTCCAATCGCGATCGGCGGTGGCTACGGACAACTGTCCGTCCAGTGTGCCCGGCTGCACGCCGGGCATGCCGGAGACGGCCATCAATTGCCCCCAAGCGCCTCGAAACGCGGCGTCGGCGTTGCGACGTTGCAACTCCACTTCCTTCAGCTGAATTTCTGCCTGCAGGACTTCCGGCCGAGTGCCCTCTTTTGCCCGCAGACGCGCTTCGGCGAACCCTACGCCTTTTGATGCGACGGCCTCAAACGCAAGTGCCAGTTCTTTCCGCCGCTGCGCTGCGAGCGCTTCGTAGAATCGCTGGCGCACGTCGGTGAGCACGCGGATTCGCTGTGTTTCCACTTCCCACAGCTGCGACTGGATCTCCTGATTCAGGACCGATTGATTCTTCCTGAGTTTGTCGCCCATGACGATGTCCTGTTCGACGAATGCTAAGTGCTGATCCGTTCCAGCATCTCCCAGCTGCTGACCCTGGTAGCCAATGACGGGATTTGGCTTACGACCGACCTGATTACGATAGCCCACGGCTTTCTGTGCCGATGCGGATGCCTGCAGTATCGCGGGGTTCTGTTGTAACGCAATTGCTTCCAACTGCGCGAGAGACCAACCGAGGGATTCACTGGCAACAGACGATTGTTCGGCGTGAACCGCTTCGTCGTCGGAAGCGACGGTTAATACTGCAGAGGTTTGTTGTTCCTCAAACCCGACCGCGATGATACTGTCCGAATGCAGACCACGACGCACATCAAGCTTCGAGGAATTGAATTCAGACTCATTCAGTGCCTGAGTCGAAGTCGGCGCTGGAAGAATCCGGCTGGCAACCGATTCCGCAGCGACGAGCGGCTGGTACGACCGGGCACCTTTCGTCGGCGAAGTTGAACATCCTGATACAATGATCGCAACAGACAGACAAGCACAAGGAAACATGCCGTGCAGAGCCGTCGTCCCGAAAAGCCGCAGGGTTGTGGTGTGGCAGTCATGAATCATGGGCGAAATCCATCCGTGGCATGGGCGCAAGGAAATCAGCCTCCGGCCGTCTCCTTCAATGTCATCGGATAAATTGAAATGACCCGCGCGACAAGTCCCTGAGAATTGGCCGTTTCAGGGCGATATTGTTCGGAAGATTTGTCAGAGACGCTACAGACCGGAGCCTGAGATCCTGATAACCGTTAAACAGGGTGCTTGACTGCTCATATTGACAACCAGCAGTTCGTGCAGTATATCCGGTCTATTACGACAGCATGACAATCGGCAGAATTCAGCAATTGCAATGGTTCCATGCGAATCGCCCACATCATTACTCGTTTGATCATCGGCGGTGCCCAGGAAAATACGCTTTTCAATGTCGATGATCAGCATCATCTATTCAATGACGAAGTCTGTCTGATTACCGGCCCGGGGCTGGGGCCTGAAGGATCGCTGGAACCGAAGGCACTCGAACGCGGACTGGACCTGCGCGTGCTGCCTGAACTGCGACGCAGTCTGAATCCGCTGCAGGACTGGAGTTCACTCCGAGCGATCCGTCGCACGTTGGCAGAATTTGCGCCACAACTGGTTCATACGCACAGTTCCAAGGCCGGCATTCTCGGTCGATTGGCGGCGTATCAGTCAGGGATCCCGGCCGTGCATACAATTCATGGTGCTTCATTCCATTTTGGTCAGAATGTGGTTGCGCAGACTGCGTACAAGTGGGCGGAGAAGCGTGCGGCTCACTGGTGTCAGCACTACATCACAGTGTGTAACGCGATGACGGATCAGTACGTCAAAGCGGGGATCGCCGGGCGGGATAAATTCACGACCATCTACAGCGGGATGGATGTGGATCACTTTTTGACACCGCGCCGCGACCCAGCGACGCTGCGTAAGGAGCTCGGCTTATCGTTGCACGATATTGTGCTCGGCAAAGTCGCACGCCTGTTTCATCTGAAAGGGCACGAGTATCTGATTGAAGCCGCACCACAAGTGGTGCAGGCCGTGCCGAATGTTCGATTTCTGCTTGTCGGTGACGGGATCCTGAAGGCAAGGTTTCAGACGCGGATCGCAGAACTGGGACTGACGAAGCATTTTGTCTTTGCGGGCCTTGTCGCTCCGGAAGACGTCGGCGACTATTTGCATGCGATGGATGTGGTCGTGCATACGAGCGTCTGGGAAGGACTTGCGCGCGTGCTCCCGCAGGGATCAATCGCTGGTAAGCCATTGATCAGTTTTGCGATCGACGGAGCTCCGGAAGTCTGTGTGCCTGAAGAAACCGGACTGTTGGTTGAACCATGCAACGTACCGCAGCTTGCGGAGGCGATGATTCGGCTGGCTCAGGATGCGGCACTTCGCCGGAGACTGGGGGCGACGGGCAGGGATCGATTTACGGAGCAGTTTCGTCACCAGAATATGACGCGGCAGATTCGCGACGTTTATGCGCGAGTGATCGAGGACGCAGATTCCCGGCACTGATCCACTCGCGTTCACGAATGATTCGAGCGAAGCAGCAGAAATCCCACCGCAACGCACAGGATCAGCATGAGGCAATAGTCCTGCGGCGACATCGTGTTGAACCTGTGAATTGTCAGGCTCTGGACCTGCGACAACCACGTTTGAAATGCACTCACCATAACAGTCTTTCAAAGCAGCCGTTGGATTCAATTTGTCGCTGAAGAAATTGCGTCAGCGCATTGTGGCCCAGACTGAAGTCTTGGTCGGGAAAACCGCCAGTGGCGGAGTTTCCCCCCTGCGGCACACTTAATGCGGGCGACAATGCGCGGTTGGATCGATTCTGACGGTCGTACTTCCCTCGCCGAATCGCTCTACACTGCGGTCGGCCACATGCCCGATGATTGCTGCATCGCGATAGCCCGCAGCAACAAGTCTCGCCAGCACGCGATCCGCTTGTTCGGTATCGACACCCAGTAACAGGCCACCGGACGTTTGCGGATCGTACATGGCCGACAGTTGCGGGAGCGGTGAACTCAGCAGATTCGCATGCACATTTGCTGAGTTATCCTGGGCACCTTGTTGCGTGTTGTCACAAATGCGGTCGTCGCCGATCACCAGAAAATCCTGCACAGCAGCTCTGTTTTCGTCGTACAACGAACTTTGTATTCCATTCCGGATCTGCCGCGCGGCACCGAAAATCAGGGGCAATGAATCGATATTCAACTCCACAGACACTTCAGACTGTTGACACATTTCCAGCAGGTGACCCGCCAGTCCGAAACCAGTGATATCAGTGGCGGCAGAGACGCCTTCTTCCATCGCGATGACACTTGCCATCCGATTAGATTGCAGCATCATGTCAATCGTTCCTGAGACTGAACGTGATTCTGCAACTCCCGATTCGTATGCCGCCAGAATGACACCCGTCCCCAGTGCCTTGGTCAAAATGAGCTGCTGCCCCGGACGCAGAGCGGCCTTGCTGAGTGGCAGTCGATCTGCCGCACGATCTTTCGTTTTTCCAATCACAGTGAATCCGACGGCAAGTTCGTCACCATTTGTGGTGTGCCCGCCGACAAGGACAGCATTCGCTGCCGCCAACTCAAGTATCGCACCACTCAGGACATGATGCAGCATTTCTGATTGACAATCGAGACTTCCCTCCGGGAGCGTGACCATCGCAACGGCCGATGTCGGCTGCACGCCGCTCGCCCACAGATCACTGAGCGCATGGACTGCGGCAATGCGACCGGAGAGCCA
>JAYUVA010000551.1:0-3701 GCA_043754375.1 Candidatus Kuenenia sp.
TTCCCAGTCATCAACGTCAGGCTTGTAATAGTGAACAAGCTTGTAACGATCCGTAATAACGCCGACATGCGGCCGGACACGATGTGGAACCGGGAATTCATAGTAGTGATAATAGAGAGACTTACGCCAGTCTGATGGTGTTTCTCCTGTACACAGCGGCAGCAGACTGCGGCCCTGCATTTCTGAATCTGCCTGCAGACCGGCGACGTCCAGAAATGTCTCCGCGAAGTCAATCAGCGACACGATATTCCTGTTTGACGCGCCGGCGGGGATCTTGCCCGGCCAGCGTGCCAATAGCGGAGATCGCAGTGATTCTTCAAAAATCCAGCGTTTGTCGAACCAACCGTGTTCGCCAAGGAAAAACCCCTGATCCGATGAAAATACCAGCAGCGTGTTGTCGGACAGTTTTTCTTCGTCCAGAAAATCCAGAATCCGGCCGACGTTTTCATCGACGGCCTTTACGCACGCCAGATAGTCGTGCATGTATCGCTGATATCTCCAGCGCACAAGATCACGGCCCTGCAGGTTGGCTTTGCGAAATGCCTCATTCCGGGGCTCGTAGTAAGCATTCCATTCCTTGAGTTGTTCTTCCGTCATGTTCGACGAGGGCACCAGCTTGGCGTCCAGTTCCGAAAACGTCCGATCCAGTCCCATGTCGTGATCACTGATTGCAGGACTGCGGCCTGAATAGTCATCGAACAGTGTTTCCGGTTCAGCAAAATCCTGATCTTTGTTCCAGCCCAGATGTCGCAGCGCTGGAGCCCATTCGCGGTGCGGAGCCTTTTGCTGACTCATCAGCAGAAACGGTTTCGATTTGTCACGGTTCCTCAGCCAATCGAGCGACAGGTCCGTAACGACATCTGTCACGTAACCGTCCGTTTTTACGAAGCCGTCTTTGGTGATCATCGGCGGGTTGTAGTAGAGTCCCTGACCTGGCAGGATATTCCAGTAGTCAAACCCGGTTGGATCAGACCCCAGATGCCACTTTCCAATCATAGCCGTCGCATAGCCGGATTTTTGCATCAGCTTTGGAAACGTCACCTGATCGCTGTCAAACTTGCAGTTGGAATTGTTGTAGAATCCATTCCGATGCGAATACTTGCCTGTGAGAATTGACGCACGGCTTGGTCCACAAATGGAATTTGTGACCAGACAACGATCGAACCGCATGCCTTCGCGGGCAATGCGATCGATATTCGGTGTATCCAGCAAATGACGATTGTCACCGTAACAACTCAGCGACTGACAGGTCAGGTCGTCGCAGAAGATGAACAGAATATTCGGACGTGTGGCTTCCTGAGCGTCAACCCCTGACGGTTGAGCAACAGCGATGATCGCAACGACGGCAAAGAATTGAGTGATCTGTCGCATTGGATCGATTTCCTTTCGACGAGAATCCGGATTGTAACAAATTCCCTGAGAATAGTCCGGTCGTAACGCTGCGATTGCTCTCATCTTTCCCCGGGATTGCTTTCCCCCTGGCAGAGTCATTTGGACTGAGGCGCTATGGCGAGTATCATGCGGAACCTGAGCGGTTCGTCTGAACCGCGACGATTTTCTTCCGCTCGATCGACAGCGGTACCTCTTTTCGGGCATTGAATTCGTCGCTATGGACGAACTGCAACACGAATGCGGCGTCGCTGCCGTATATCATCTGGAAACCGGCATCGTCAGCCCGCTTATCCCTATGCGCGACAGCAAACCGCGTGAAAGGGCCGACGAATCTGTCAAGCCGCTGGAGGAACCGGAATTTTTCGACGAGGCAATTACACGCACGTCACGCATGATTCCCGGGATGCTGCTGGACATGCAGAATCGCGGACAGTTGGCGGCTGGCTTCACGACCTACAAACCCGGTCGGCTGCAATTGATGATGACTCATAAAGATGTCGGCGGTGTCGCCGAAGTCTTCCGGATGAATCAGGAGGAGCCCTACAAGGAATTGATGGCCGAATACGCAGGTCACGCCGCTATCGGACATGTGCGCTACGCCACCTGCGGCACGGATCACCCGAATCACGCGCAGCCGTTTGAACGCCAGCATATCGCCCGTTCAAAATGGTTCAGCTTTGCTTTTAACGGACAGCTCGCCAATTATCGCGAGCTGTGCAAAGACATTCTGCAAAACAAGGATTTCCATTTAACCCGCGAAACTGACACCGAGGTGCTGCATCACCTGATCTCCCATGAGATGTCGTTGAACGCCCACATCACGCCCGTTGAGCTGCTCAACAAGCTGTCAAAGATTCTGGACGGTTCATGGAACATCGTGTTCCTGAACGCGCGCGGCCAGATGTTCGTGTCCCGCGACCCACTGGGAATGAGACCGCTCTGCTACGCTCACGAAGGATCACTGTTCGCTGCTGCCAGTGAAAGCGTGGCGCTCACGCATCTGGGATTTGCAGAAGAAAGCGTGCACAATGTTCCGCCAGGGCATGTCGTCATCGTCGATGGCGATTCCGTCACGGTCCAGAAATACGCCGACAGCCCGAAAAAGGCGCATTGCTTCTTCGAGTGGATCTACTTTGCCAACGCCGGAAGCACATTTGACGATGCCGGAGTTTATCTGTCCCGCAAACGCCTGGGCGAAGAACTCGCCGCGCGGGAACCGATCACGATTGACGACGATGTGATCGTTGTTCCGGTTCCCGATACGGCCAAGGCGGCGGCCGACGCGATGGCGTTCAAGTTGGGAGTCCCGTCACTGGAAGGACTTATTCGCAATCGCTACATCGGACGCACGTTCATTGAAGGCAACAACCGCGCGGACAAAGTCCGTATGAAGTACACCCCGCTGCCGGAAGTCATGGAAGGCAAACGCATACTGTTGGTGGATGATTCGATCGTGCGAGCCACAACGCTGCGTGAACTGCTGATCTTACTGAAGACCCGTGGGCGCGCGAAAGAGATTCACATTCGCATTGCGTGTCCGCCGATTATCGCCCCGTGTTTTTACGGCATCGATATGTCGACGGTCAGCGAACTCTTCGCTTCAAAATTCATGACCGGCAAAGTGCCGACGGCCGAAGACGAACAGGCAATGGCTGATTATATCGGCGCGACGAGCTTGCGCTATCTTCCGGTGGAAGCGCTGGCTTCCTGTGTGGGCCTGCCGGAATCGTCTCTCTGCTTGGCATGCGTCAACACCGTTTATCCGACACCCGCCGGTGAGTCGATGTATCAACGCGCTCTCGATAAGGCCGCACGCGAAAATGCCGCAAAAATCGACGGCTGCATTACCGAATGTACTCCACAGCGGGCCGAACGTGTCTACATTTAGTGCTGCCTGAATAGAGTGTACCCACACTAACCCGAAGCGTCAGCGAGGCAGTGCTTTACGGCCCTCGCTGACGCATCGGTTTACTATACCTCACGCGGCCACGAATGACACATTTTCGAGATTCTGGAAAGCGACAGATCCGGGGGGGGCGTTCAGGCTGTCCGTTACTTATTTCCGGTTCAACGACAAATCATGTGCGCGGCCTGGAAATCGATAATTCCCCAATGCGAAACCATTGAGGATCGCTCGACGCGTCCTCGTCGCTGAACCGCCAACGAAAAAGAGATTTGAACCACGAATGAACACGAATGAACACGAATGAACACGAATAGAGTCGGTCAGAAGCGCTGAAGAAAGTCGAAAACGTCGCGGCACGACCGCATCGTGAGCAGTCGTCGGGCATGACTCCTCGAATCAAACT
>JAYUVA010000552.1:0-6095 GCA_043754375.1 Candidatus Kuenenia sp.
AGCCACAAGGAAACCGATACGTACAGCCTCTCACTTCGGGATTGAGCCCAATGCGATAAACTTAACGTCCACCGACCGCTCACTTTCCACCACAAAAACCACCGCAAAACAGCAGATTCCACCCACAGATTCAGCGGAAGACTCTTATTTTGAGGTGCATTGCAGCTGAACTACGGCGCAGGTTCACCGGAATCCTGTGGATAGACAATCAGACGATCATGACACAACAGGATCAGATCCATCCGACCGTCGGATGTCACATCTGCCACAACGCCTTCGCGTGGCTCAGTGCCTCGATCTTCATCGGTCGATACTAATCGCTTTTCTTCGAAAACGCGAAAATGAGTGGCTTCCTGTAGCCCCGACGCCGGATCAAATTTCAGGATTTCGAGTCCATCGATACTGGTGTCGATCACCGAAAGATCCACCTGGCCATCGCCATTGATATCACCCACGATGACGTCGGCAGGATAAGAAGTGGTACGTTTCGATTCGAACGTTGCCAGTTCTTCCAATTCTGAATCGGACCGCCCTGAATATAGTACTGAGAAATGTTGTGCTCCCACGAGTAATAAATCACTGCGGCCGTCTCCGTTGAGATCGGCAACCAGCGTTGAACTGAACTGCATGGCTCCCAAATCGACCTCTTTCCACGGTCGGTAAACGCCTTCCTGCTGTCGCAGAATTCGCAGTTTTTGCACACCCGTATCGACCAAAGCGATTTCGTCGCCGGGTTGTTGATCCAGATCGAGCACCGCGACGCCTTCCAGACTGGCTGAAGATTCACCGGCATTGAACTGGTCCTCGACCTTCCATCCGTCCTCACTGAATGACAGCAAACGAGCGAACGAGTCGCGGGCCACCAGGAGCCGATCGTTGCTGACGAATGTTCTGCCGGCGGAAGATACTCCCAGATCGAGTCGAGATTTTTCCTGAGCGACTTCAAGCGAACCATCTTCCTTCTGGAGCAGCACCTGCACCCCCGCTTTAGACGTCCCGGTCGGCACGGACAACAGATCTGTTCTGCCATCGCTGTTGACATCCATCCGGACTAATCTGACACCTCGGCTGCCAACCGCGCCGGACAACTCGATTTTCTGGTCGTCTTTCGCCGGTTGCCATTCACCCGTATCGCTTCGAACCAGACGTTGAAATTCCAACTTCATACTGGATCCGGTGCCATTGGTGAGAGCCACCACAATCTGAACGGTCTCACCCGAACTGAGTACATTCACCGCCGCAAGTTCACTGCCTTCGGGCTTCTTCAGAATTGTCTCAGGAAATGAAATACGTCCGCTTTCAAAATGACTCGTCGCCAACACGCCTTCTTTGCCGCTTAACAGTATTAAATCCAGCACACCATCGGCGTCCAGATCGGCGGTGGCGATGTCCGTCACGCCCAGCAGCCCTGGAAAAGTTTCGGCCATACCCAACCCGTCGATTCCATTCTGTCGGTACAGCAGCAACTGAGCCTGTTCAGAATCAGTGACGACAACATCGATCAGTTTATCGCCATCGATATCGCCGATCGCGACTCCCCGATCCCGATTGGCACCGGACGGACCGATCCCGTACTGCAACAAACGCGTCGGCACCGTGCCGTCTTTCAGTGTGGATGGCCGAAGTGATGAAATCTGCACTTGTCCCGTGCGGGAGTCTACCGTCACAACTTCGTGTCCGGGTTTCTGATCGACATTCGCCAGCGTGACTGATCTTGGCTGTTGCAGACTGAATCTCATTTCCGGTCCCAGGCGACTGTCGTTGGTTTGAAGTCGAGCACACAGACCACGGGTTGATCCTTCGTTGGCGAGATAGCAGATATCGTTGCGACCGTCCCCGTTCAGATCCGCGATCTGCACCATCGACAATTGCGGCGACGTATTGATCAGAGATTTCGGCGTTTGCATTTCGCCCTGATCGTTCTGAAATACTACGTAAGTGACGTCTTTGCCGAGGACCACGATATCGTTGCGGCGATCGGAATTCAGGTCACCAGCTGCGATCATCCAGGCAACAGGCTCAATTCCGGGAAGCCGGGTGGTCCATTTTTCTGTCCATTCCGGCTCACCAGGTGCAGGCTGATAGCGAATCAGCAACTGGTCAGGCGATCCAATACAAGCCACATCCAGTCGTCCATCGCCGTTGAAATCTCCTGTGGCCATGCCTGCCAAAGTTTTATCGACTGAGATTGCCCGAATGTCGAATCGCCAGTCCGATGCGAGATCGTTTGCTTTGCCACTGGATTTTGCCGTCGCCTGATCCAGCTTGCTGAGCTGAGCCAACAAACGAAGACAGCTGCCGCGGTTGTCAATCAGCATGATGTCGGTCAGGCCGTCGCCGGTAAAGTCTCCCGCCTGCAGATTGAATGCGCGAGGATCCACCTTGAAAAGTTCGATCCCGGCGAAACCGTAGAACTGTGCAATCTCGTTCGGTTCGTCGTTACCGTCTCCAGCGACAGCCGGGTTCCACGGATTGAAGCAGGAAGCAACTGACAACGCGATTACGCACAACAGATACGGAAACCGCATCGAATAACTCCCGGGGAGGGCAACATGGACTCAGACATCGGGCCGCGACCGAGCGGTGAATTGTGATTCATTACCGCCGTCGGCATCCACGCCGCATTCTCAAATCCAAATGCAATCGTTGCAAGCGTCCGGTGGCATACAATGACAGAGAGTGAAGAGTTTGGTCGTTAGTTCGCTGAACATCAATGCTGCTGAGCGAATTGAGGCGCATGAAGAAAGGTGGTCGCGATTAACGACCACCTTTCCTGAGACTTCGAAAGTCTGTTCGTGAACCGGAGAAATTCCGGATCGTGAATTAGTCCTGATAATCGACCTGGATATACCCGCGCTTGATACGAACATCAACAGCGTACTTGCCGTAGTCGTAGCGAATTCGGTTGCCGAATCGACGGCAGGTCACTTCTTCGCAGCCACAAGTCGGAACACAAATCTCGATGCACACCATCTGAGGTTCACAGCAACTATCGCCAGCGCAAGGGTTCTTGACCATGATAAGCTTCGGCGCGGCACATGGAGACATCTCGTCCACATCCGTGTACTTCACGTGTGTGAAAAGTGTCCCGGTATAAACCACGGGATCCACAAAAATCACTGACTCACCCGTTTCAACGCCTGAATTCCCGTATGGGACTGCAGGGATGTGCATATCAGGAATCGGTGCCAATTCCTGAGCCTGAGCAACTCCGGACAGCAGAACGGCACACACGGAACACAGTCTTGCAATACTCTTCATGGGAAACATCCTTCTCTCTTCAATTCGGGGCAAAAACTCTCTGCCTGTTTGATTGACGATCAATTTGCCGGGCAACGTCTGAATCGCCAGGCGATCATCTTTCCTTCAACTTGCCGCGCAAACCGATGCCAGGCAAATGGCTTTTCAGTCTCTCTATAGAACAGTCTGGAGTCTGCTACAGGTCGCTCCAGTCACAATGCCTCTTTGCGATGTATTGTTCAGGAAGACTGCGGGGCGTCAAGGGCTTTGGCAAACTATTCTGAATTCGTAGTCCAGGTGGGAAACGTCACCACCTACCGCTCCGGCAGGATCCCGTACTTTCGCATTTTATTGTACAGCGTCACACGGCTGATTTTCAGCAGTTTGGCCGTATTCGTGCGACTGAAGTTGTTGTTCAATAAAGCCTGTTCAATGACGTCCTTTTCTGTCACTTCGATGCGATTCTCCAGCGATTCGCCCTTGCGAACAGCGAAGAACGCGGCGACAGAAGGATCGCTGGCCGGACCTGAGATACCATCGACTACGTGGGTCGGCAAAGTGTCAACCGTCATTTTTCCCTCACGACTGTAAATCACCGCGCTGCGGATTGCATTTTCCATTTCGCGGACATTGCCTGGCCACGGGTACTGCAACAGACAGTCAAGAAATTCGGGAGTAATCTCTACCACTTCAATTCCCAACTGCGACGCATGACGATGCACAAAGTATCGGGCGAGCGGTTCGATGTCGGGCATTCGCTTCCGCAGTGGTGGAAGCGTGAAACACAATGTATTCAGACGATAGTACAGGTCGGGGCGAAATCGTCCCTGCTCCACAAGCGGTTGAAGTTGCATGTTGCTCGCGGCGATAATGCGAGCTTTCACAAAAAGTGTCCGGTTCGATCCCACTGGCTCAAATTCGCCCTTTTCAATGACACGCAGCAGCTTGACCTGTTGATCGGGTGTCAGAACGTCTATTTCGTCCAGCAGGATCGTACCATTGCCTGCGACCAGAAACTTTCCGTCCTTGTCCACATGCGCACTCGTGAATGAACCTTTCATATGACCAAATAGTTCGCTTTCGATCAGGTCGCCCGGCAACGCTCCACAGGCGACGTGCAGAAACGGATCACCGGACCGCAGGGACATTTCATGTATCAGGCTGGCGAGATGCGTCTTGCCAGAACCAGTTTCGCCGATGAGCAGGATTGTGACGTTGTGACGTGCGGCAACTTCGAGGCGACGGAGCATCGTCCGAAGCTCGGGCGTTCGCGTTCGAAAACGTTCGGCCATGCTGCCTGCTTCGATTGTTGAGGCATTCGATTCGCGGCCCGGCCGAACGACCGGACTGGATGATCCGGCAGACTTCGACTGCTGGACACGATGCGTCAGGCTGGCCATCGCCGGAGATTCAATGGCCGCAGCGTCACATGCGGCGGATGAATCGATTTCGTTGCGGTTATCGGTCGATCCCGCGTTGGTTGTCGGCGGCCGGAAAATTTCTGCAACCAGCTCGTGATAACCTTCATCATGGTTTGAGAATTCGATCATCCGACAGAACGGAAGGACTTCCTGCGGAATTCGGTCGGCATGGAGTTGATCGGGGACACAAATTAAAATGGCCTGACCGGATTGAATATTACTGATCGCCACGAACGTGCGGGCGAGTTGTTGTGGAGAACATGACCGAACGTCGAAAATCGAGAAGTCCGGTGTATGCATTTGAATCATCTGAGTGGCCTCGGGAATCGCGTAGCATTCCATGAGTCGACAGCGACCACAGAGCAGACTGCCGAGACTGCGAAGGAATCCCGGTGAACCACTGCAGATTAGAGCGACGTAAGGAACCTTCACCGTGCCACCTCCGACTACCATTCAGATTGTTCAAAGCCAGATCGATTCAGGTGCCGTTCGCAGCGCTCGTTGCAGACTGTGGACAGCCAATTCAAAACGCCTGATGCAATCCAGTTGCTTTTCACTTAACAAAAACGATGCCACAGGCGCAAAGACTGTAAAGTCCTGCAAACAACGGGCTTTATTGCATTGTGGAAACCGCCGCTTGTTGCCGCAGATCAACAGATGTTGCCGCAACGCAACGATGTGTCCGTAACGCGACAGAATCTTCCGCAACAGTTAGACTAACTGGCGTGCCTGACGGCTCCATCTGTCTATCAGTCTGCCGCCTCACTCTTTCGTTCCGCCCTACGCGGAGGCTACCATGCTCACGATCAAATCGTTCAGCGAAATCTTCCCCCGCAACTCCCTTCCGATCTTGGCATTCCTGTGCCCATGCATTGCAATCAGCACGGCATTCAGCCAGGCCACTGAAGATCCCGGCGTGTCCGACAGAGCCACGCTCATTGTGCTGGCCCCGGTTGGGCCGGTATTTGTCGATCTGCATTTGACGGTGAGTCAAATACCGTATCGCGAATGGGTTGCTCGATTTCTGGCGATCGATATGGATGTCGATAATTCCGGTCGACTCAACGAGTCCGAACTGCATCTGCTTACGGACAGCGTCAGGTCGTTAGCCGGCGTCAGCAATGCGAAAGAGATCCTGAAAGAAATGCAGGCGGATGCAACCGACGTCGATGTCGAGGACTTTATTTTCTGGCTCGGCAATCGTATTCCACGTGCGTTTGATCTGATTGCGCAGCCGCAGCCAGCCGACGACGCAGTGCGATTGGCATCGTTGCTGGACACCGACTACGACGGTGCAATTTCGCATGAAGAACTGATGGCAAGTGCACGGACGCTGCGATTTCGCGATCTGGACAATGACGAAACCTTCAGCGTATCCGAACTTCTTCCCTACCGCGATCCGCGCAGCCAGAACGCTGCTGTTGCACCGGATGC
>JAYUVA010000553.1:0-5741 GCA_043754375.1 Candidatus Kuenenia sp.
TATGACAGCATGCCGACGGCACGCCGTTTTGATTTCATCCCGATATGGATGATCCCGGTGGTATTGATTTACACAATGCGTCGAGTTCAGTGTCCGACACGACGGCGTGGCGTGTATCGGGTTTTCCTGGACAGGCAACCCGGTGAGAAGTCGCTGTCGAGGTTCGGGGTGGATTTCCTGCTGCTGGATCTATTTCACACTTTGGCAGGCGGGGATGCACTTGCTGCCAGTGTTTGTTTTCTATCGCGCCACCATTCAAAGGCGATGGGAAGAACCGACACGACGATGATGCCAAGCATGACGAGCGAGAAATATTTTTTTACGATCGGGAGATTTCCAAAGACGTAACCGCCAACCAGAAACAGCCCCACCCAGATGATGGCTCCGCTGACGTTGAACATCCAGAATCGGGCGTAGTTCATCCTGCCCGCCCCTGCTACAAAAGGCGCAAATGTGCGTATAATGGGAACAAAACGCGCAAGAAAAATGGCCTTTCCTCCGTGTCTTTCGTAAAACCGCTGAGCCTTCAACAGATGATCCCGGTTGAGCAGTCTGGATTTTTCGCTGCGGAAAATCTTTGGCCCGATCATCCGGCCAATGCGATAGTTCACTGCGTCGCCCATAATCGCGGCGACTGTCAGCAGCACGAACATCAGCGGCAGACTCAGTCCCGCTTCCGGCAACGCCACCAGGGTTCCGACAGCAAACAGCAACGAATCCCCGGGAAGAAACGGCGTGATGATCAGTCCAGTTTCACAGAAAACGACAGCAAACAGGATCACGTACAACCAACCGCCCAACGAGTTGGACAACGCCGACAGTTCCTCATCGAGGTGCAGAATAACTCTTATCAGATACGCCAAGGACTCTTTCACAAACGGGACTCCGGCACTATGCGAATTCAGAAAATCAGGCAACCCGTTACGACGACAACTTATGCCCCGTATGCTGTGAAGTCACTCTACGTCAAACTGCATCTCGCGTCCGACAGGATGGCATTCTCCTGCATGTTGCAAAAAAACAACAGCCTGATTTTCACGATCGTGTGGAATATGAGAGCGATTCGATGACGGCGGTGCAATCTCCGGCCCGCCAGATCTGTGGAGCACACAATCGCGCCGGCAATCAATGCCGGCTCGGAAAGCCTACCCGACTTCATTTGCCCTTCCTTTGCTCGTCCGCTAAGACTCCACACCATGCGAACGACGTCCGTCCTTGTGATCCTGCTGATTCTCGGGGGCACGGTACGCCTTGTTGGAGCGTGGATGAATCCCTCGGATCTGACCGCCGACAACGATGGCTACCTGGCGCATGCGGAAATGGTGGCGCGAGGTGAAGGATTTGCCGGGCCATACACGCATCATCCGACCGCATTTCGTCCTCCTGCTTACCCGATTGCACTCGCGGGACTCAAAGTGTCAGGACTGCCGAATTGGGCCAGCGTTGCGATAATCAATGGTTTGTGCAGCATCGCCGTGATCTGGCTGTCATGGATACTTTGCCATCAACTTCGGTTGCCGCTGAGTGTTTCGATCATCGCAGCAACGATGACGGCATGCGACCCGTTGCTTGTCCGTTACACCATACTGCCGATGACTGAAGTTGCGGCGGCGGCGATGTTGACCGGCGGCGTTGTCGCGCTGAAGACTGGCGATCTGCGTCGCCATCTGTCTGGCGATAAGGGGCAGGTATTTCGTATCCTTTCAGGTGTGCTCTTCGGTCTGGGTTCGCTGGTGCGACCGATTCTGCTGGTGTCTTGTGCAATGGTGGTTCTGTCACGTTTGCCGCTCAATCGGAAAAGCGGCGAGCGTTCTCTGAGAAATATCACACTTGCGGTTCTGCCGATGATTGCCGCAGTCGTGGCGATTTCGCCGTGGATCATGCGTAATGCTGTGCAGTTTCGGAAATTCATTCCCGCGACGACGCACGGTGGATACACACTCGCACTGGGAAACAATGCGGACTTTTATCGCGACGTGATTGACGGCGACATTCCGTTCCCGTGGCCTGGGCCACAACTCGATGCGTGGCAGCAGAGGATGATTGCTGATGCAGCGGCGCAAGGTGTTCCGGTTGGCAACGAACCCGCTCAGGATGCGTGGTACTATCAGCAGGCCGTCGCTTCAATGAAGGCTCAACCCTTGAGTTTCTCTAAATCGTGTTTGCTGCGTTTGCGGCGATTCTGTGCAATTACGCCAGGCTCAGACGATGGCCTGCCACGTTTTGCCACAACACTGATTGCCGTCTGGTATGGCCTGATCTGGATTGGTGTCGCGGCGGCAATAGGCCGATCGATTCCAGCCTTGCGTGGAAGGCCGGGATTTCGCTCGAAAAGTGGTATTCTCTCAGGCCACAGCCTTGCAGACTTGTGGCTCATCGTATTGTCATTCATGCTGCTGCATACTTTCTACTGGACTGATACCCGCATGCGCACTCCGGTGATGCCATTCGTCTGCATCATTTCTGCAGTCGGTTGGCACGCGTTTTGCAAATTTATCTTTCACCACTTCTCTCCCCGATCGCCATCTGAGCCGCCAACATGATCTGTATTTCTGTGACCCCGACTTCGCGCACGCTGGCTCCTGCAGATCTGCTCAACGCATCGCGGAAGTGTGACCTCATTGAATTGTGCCTTGATCACTTTATCAACGAACCGAATGTTGGTGAATTGGTCAGAATCGTGGACAAGCCGATGTTGGTCTCGTGTCGGCGTGAGCAGGATGGCGGAAAATGGAAAGGCAGCGAATCGCAGCGGATGCAGTTGTTGCGAGAAGCGATTGTGGCAGGCCCGGCGTACATCGAACTCGACCTGGAAATGGCTGAAAAAATTCCCCGCTTCGGCCAGACGAAGCGAGTCATCGCATACACGAACCTCAATCGACCGCTTTCAAAGATCGACGAAATTTTTGCTCAGTGCCGCAAAGCCAACGCCGATGTCGTCAAGTTTGCCTGGCTTACGGAGGATCTTGACGGAGCCTGGCCACTGCTGGCGGCAGTGACGCAACCTCGGGAAGTTCCGATTGTCGGAATTGGATTTGGTCGCGCCGGACTGACTTTCTCGTTGCTCGGCCTCAAATACGGATCGCCCTGGATCTACGCGGCGCTGGAACGCGGTATGGAGACATTTGCGAAGCAGCCAACTGTCTGGCAGTTGCAGGAAGATTATCGCTGCGGCGAAATCGATTCTAAAACTCGCTTTGTCGGAATCATCGGTTACGGAGATTCGGAGAACATCGCCGCGCGAGTTTTTAATGCCGCGTTTTCTTCCATGGGAAAACCCATTCGTTGTCTTCCGTTACTGCCGGGCGATCTTTCAAAGTTTCCAAAGATGTTGGAGAAAATGAAGATCAACGGGCTGATCGTCGATCCGGCTTACGATGGCGACCTGACTTCACTCGCAGCATCGCGCGACGAGTTTGCCACGGTCTCAGATCGCATTGATGTGCTCAAAGAAGGCACGGGTGGATGGAAAGGGATTTGCACGACGTTTGAAGCTGTCGAAAAGGCCGGTAACGTTGTCACAGGCAGTACTGAATGGGCTTCGCGTGGTTCCGTGACGGTCATCGGGAACAGCTCCATGGCGCGGGGGGCGGCGGTGTACTTCAGTCAGAAGGGAGCGGCCGTGAGTATCGCTGGTCCGTCCGACAACACCGCTGCATCAATGGCACGCGCAATCGGCGTGCGGCACGTGGGCTGGAACGCAGTGCATGACCTGCGAACAGATACGCTGGTACTGGCTGACTTCGGAATGCCGTGTGGCCTTGCGAAGGGCCAGGTTAACCCGTCGATGATTCGTGAGCGTATGACGGTGATCGATCTGACGGTTGGGTTGCGAGGGTCTCCATTTGCTGATGAAGTCCATGCGCGCGGCGGCCGGTATATTGATCCTGCGTCAGTCTTTGCGATTCAATTGAACCTTCAGTTTCGTCAATTGACGGGGCGTGACCTGCCCGAGGATGCGTTTGCCAGGGGACTGGCCGAATGACTCTGCTCTATCGCGATGCTCGCTTTCTGCTGCATCAGACCGGTTCGCATCCGGAATGTCCTCAGCGGCTGCGGGCAATTCACGCGAGACTTGAGCAGTCCGGGTTGCTGAAACGCTGTATCCAACAGATTGTGGTGCCGGCTGCTGATGATGATATTCTGAGAGTTCATCCGGCTCGTCATCTCAGCTGCATTCGTGAGTTTGCACACGCGGGGGGTGGGCGAATTGAAATCGATACCTTGATGAGTCCTGAGTCTGCCGAGGTTGCAATTCTCGCGGTTGGCGCTGCGGTGGATGCTGTATCGCAAGTCGTCAAAGGCAGCGATTCCACGGCGTTATGTCTGGTGCGACCACCAGGGCATCATGCGGTCCCTGACGCTCCGATGGGATTTTGTCTGTTCGGAAATGCGGCGATCGCCGCGCGAACCGCTGTGCAGCGTCTTGGTCTGGATCGCGTGTTGATTGTGGACTGGGACGTGCATCATGGCAATGGGACGCAGGATGTTTTTTACGAAGACGAACAGGTCGGTTTTTTTTCTGCCCATCGATTTCCATTCTACCCGGGGACCGGCCGCAAATCGGAAACCGGTTGCGGCGCTGGTCTGGGGACAACGTTCAATCTGCCGCTGGAATTTGGAATCTCCCGTCTCGACTATCTGTCGGCCTTTGAAAACACGCTGACCCGAGCTGCCGATTCGATCAAGCCGGACCTGATCATCGTCAGCGCCGGTTTCGACGCGCACGCAGATGATCCAGTGGGATCGCTGGGTCTGGAGACTGAGGACTTTGTAAGACTCACGGAGCTTGTGCTGCAGGTGGCAGACACGCACTGCGGCGGACGAGTGGTGAGTATTCTGGAGGGCGGCTACAACGTCGATCGCCTTGCTGACTGCGTTGAAGTGCACCTTGAGACACTGTTGAATCATCACCGGAACACGACACTGCCCGCAGTGTATACTCCGCAGGGCCAGAAATGAGTCCGGCGAGCGGAGTGGCGTGAGCCCTCCGGTACCTTGTTTTTGTACCGGCAAGCTGACGCATGCCGCTCGCCAATTCTCTCAATGATGACCGCGTGGAGTATAAGCCGTCAGGGTGTCTCAACGATGCTTGTCAAGAACGCATTCGTCAGAGCGTGGCCGTTGTGCAGAATTCGGATTGCCTCAATTCGAAATCCCACATGCAGAACTGCGACATTTGGAATCCAGTGGGACAGTTGCCGGGCATTTGTCGTGAGCGACAAATCAGCGGAGTCCGTGACTGGCGCTTCGTTAAGGATCACGGCGGCGACATCAAGTCCACTCTGACGCAGACGATCGACGGTGAGTCGCGTGTGGCTGATGACGCCCAGGCGATTTGCGGCCACGACAATCACGGGGGCCTGGATTTGTGTTGCCAGGTCCAGAACGGTGAGTTCATCGGACAGTGGACAGAAAATACCGCCGGCACCTTCCACAACCAGGGCTTCAACTTTTGTCGTCCATGCGGAAAATCCATTCAGCAGCAGGTCGTTGGATACTGTTGATCCTTCCAGTGCTGCGGCAACGTTTGGAGCGACAGCTGCCAGAAATCGCTGAGGACAGATGAGATCAAGCGGCACTTCTACTCCCACAGCCGACCGCAGTGCCTCAATATCGGACCAGAACGGACGGCCATTGGCATCGAATTCAGCCCCGCTGCACACGGGCTTGTAGGCACCGGTTGCCAGTCCCACCGCCCGTAGTTTTCGAATGAGCAGACATGAAACATACGTCTTACC
>JAYUVA010000554.1:0-3495 GCA_043754375.1 Candidatus Kuenenia sp.
GCGTTCCAGTCGCATCAACGCAGGAAACAGGGTACGAACTGTGGCTGCACAGTGATTGAATAGTACGTCTTGTTTAGCTTCGTCCACAATCAACTTTCAACATGCAAAGCAATACACTGACTTCCATTTTATCAGGAAACTGCCACATCATGAACTGCTCGACATTCTTTACAGTTATTCGTCTGAGATATCATATGCACTATTCTCCGAAAACAGGCCATTGGAGAACGAGCCAAGGTGATGGTTGAAGATAGGGACAAACGAATTGAGGGACAAACGAATTGAGGGACAGACGAATTGAGGGACAGACGAATTGAGGGACAAACGAATTGACGCACTGCTACCGATTACTTCAAGCCACGCCGTTTGAGCAGCGCTTCGACGGTTGGTTCGCTTCCGCGAAACGCTTTGTACGCATCCATCGGTTCGCGGCTGCCGCCGACGGAGAGGATTGTGTCACGGAAGCGTTGGCCGTTTTCGCGAGTCAGGCCGCCGTGAGCCTGCATGTATGCGAATGCGTCGGCGGCTAATACTTCGCTCCAGAGATAAGCATAGTAGCTGCTGGAATAGCCACCGGACCAGATGTGAGCGAAATAGGCGGTCCGATAACGAGGGGGCACAGGAGCGTAATCGATACCGTACTTCTTCATCGCCACAGCCTCGAATTTCTCAGCATCGTCAGGAATTTCTTCCGATGTCAGCGTGTGCCATTCAAGGTCCAGCAACGCGGCAGCCAGGTATTCCATGGTGTCAAAACCCTGATTGAATTTACTAGCCCGAATTACCTTGTCCAGGAGCTCTTTTGGAATCGGCTCACCAGTCTTGTAGTGCTTTGCGTAATTGCTCAACACCGCAGGTTGAATTGCCCAGTCTTCTTCAAAGGTCGATGGAAACTCCACAAAGTCACGCGGCGTGGCTGTGCCTGAGACGGACGGATACGTGACATTGGAAAACATGCCGTGCAACGCGTGGCCCATTTCGTGAAACATCGTGGTCACGTTATCGAAACTGATGAGTGCCGGTTCGCCTGCTGCCGGTTTTGGGATATTCAGCACGTTGACAATAACGGGCTTCTCGTGCAGCAGACGTGATTGATCCACATAGGAACTCATCCATGCTCCGCCACGTTTCGTATCGCGTTTGAAAAAGTCCACGTAGTAAATTGCGAAGTGTGTCCCATCTTTGTCGAAGACATCAAACACGCGCACATCGGGATGGTAAACCGGCAAATCCGTGCGCTCACGGAACTCGATGCCGTACAGCGTGTTCATCGTAAAGAAGACGCCGTTCTTCAGGACGTTGTCGAGTTCAAAATAGGGCTTCACGGCCGCTTCATCGACTTCGAAACGAGCCTTGCGGACTTTCTCGGTGTAGTATTCCCAGTCCCACGGTGCGAGTTCGTGCCGGGCACCACTTTCCTTGATCATGGCTTCAAGGTCGCGGGCTTCTTCCTGCATCTTTGTCAGAACTCCGGGAATCAGATCCACCAGCATTTTGCGAGCTGCTGCAGGTTCTTCCGCCATCTGATTCTGCAATTTGAAGGCCGCATGATTTGCAAAGCCCAGCAGCTTTGAACGTTCAGCTCGCAATTGAGCGATCTCAAGGATTAACGGACGATTGTCGATGCCGCCGTCACGTCCCAACCCGCGGTCAGCGGAAGCCTCCCAGATGCGCCGCCGTGTCTCGCGATTGTTCAGCGATGACAGAATCGGGACACGGGTTGTGTTCGTGATTTCCAGCAGATATTTCCCTTCCTTACCGCGTGCCTTTGCACCTTCGGCTGCCGCTGCAATGTCCGCAGCGGTGAGGCCGTCCAGTTCGGAGACATTTTCGATGAAGACCGATCGTTCTTCGGTGACGGCCAGCAGATTTTCTTCGAACTTCGTCTCCAGCTTTGAAAGCTGCTCGTTCAGGCTTCGAATCCGCGACTGCTGTGCTTCATCGAGTTTCGCACCGGCTCGGACAAAACTCTCGTAGTGCTGCTTCAGGACTTCCCGCTGTTCTTCGTTGAGTCCCAGCGACTCGCGGGTTTCGTAGAGTCTTTCAACTCGGGCAAACAGCCCGCGATTCAGCAGAATATTGTCCGAATGTGCCGCCTGCAACGGAGCCAGTTCCGTTTCGATATTCTGCAGGTCCTTCGTTTTCTCTGCGGATGTCATGTTTGAAAACACGTTTCGCACGCGTGTCAGAAGGGCTCCGGATTTTTCAATTGCGACAATCGTGTTATCGAAAGTCGGTACGTCGGTCTGAGCCGCAATGGCTTCCATTTCCACGAGCTGCTGTTTCATGCCGACCATAAATGCCGGCTGGTAATGTTCCAAATGAATTTTGTCAAAGGCTGGCGTGTGAAAAGTGAGCGGACTCGGAGCAGCAAACGGATTGTCAGCAGAAAGTTGCGTCTCAGCAGCAGCGGAAGATTGAACAGTCACGGTTGTGTTGGGATCCTTTGAAGCGGCAGAAGAATATTCATAAGAGCTGACGGCAGCTGTTACCGTCAGAAGAGTTGCAACGCGGAACAGAAATTTCATAATTGATTATCCTTTAGAGATTTCAGAACCTTGCCTGACGTTGAGTCAGAAACTCTACCAGCGCCTTATCGAATGGCATACTCGTGTCGAGCGGCACATAGTCCGCTCCGATACTCACACATGTTGAACGGAATCGTTCGCGCAATTCAGCGACTGCCTCCAGATAGTCCGCCCTGATACCAGCCGCATCGAAGATTTCGTGATCCTGGGATTCAGGTTCCAGCAGATCAACGCTGCCGGAAAAGGGGAACGTGACTTCCGCTTCATCCAGGATGTGGAACAGAATCACATCATGGCCACGGAATCTCAGGATACGTAATGCATCGATGATTTCATCCGGATCAGCCAGCAAGTCGGACATCAGCATCATCAGGCTTCGATGGCGAATCATCGACGCTACGCGCCGTAGATTACCGCCGATGTTGGTTGTTCCGGTCGGCTTACAGCGTTGCAGCACGGCCAGAATATCGCCCAGATGCGACCGCCGACTGCGGGCTGGCAGACTGGCTCGCAGTTCATCGTCGAACGTCATCAGTCCGATAGGATCCTGTTGATGAATCATCAGATAACTGATGGAAGCCGCCAGACAGATGGCATAGTCCAACTTTGTCAGCGTCTGGCGGTATGTGTACGCCATGCTGCGCGACAGATCCATCAGCAGGTAGCCGGTGATATTCGTTTCGGCCTGATACTTCTTAATGTAAAAACGGTCAGTCCGAGCGAACACCTGCCAGTCGATGTCCTTCGGATCGTCTCCCGGTTCGTACCGCCGATGCTCGCTGAATTCGACGCTGAATCCGTGATACGGACTCGCATGCAGCCCGGCCAGCAACCCTTCGACAATAAACTTCGCGCGCAGATCCAGCCGCGCGATGCTCTGAATCACTTCGGGCTTGAGATACTGCTCTGCGGACGACATCGCGACGCGATCTGTAAACGTAAATCAGTTGACCAGACAAACGCCTAT
>JAYUVA010000555.1:0-12145 GCA_043754375.1 Candidatus Kuenenia sp.
TGCTGGCACAGGTTTCGTTCTGAGTCGTGAACGGTCTGGATCCCAGGTGGCATTCTCGCTGCATAATTGCAGGGCAGATTCCCAACAACTCAGCGGGCCATTGTTTTTTTATCATTTGTTCCTGACACTCGGCTTCAATGATTGGTTCCATTCTCTATGACACTTTCCCGTCTGCCACTCAGCTATTGCACTAATGTTCATCCAGGACGAACGGTTGCAGAGGTCATTGACGGACTGACGACTTACTCGGCCGAGGTGCAGCGGCAGTTGGATTTTCCAATGGCGGCGGGACTGTGGTTGTCCGCCAGCGTCGTGCGTGAACTGACGGAGAACTCTGACCGGATGGAGCAGTTGGCTCAGGTGTTGTGGCAGCATGACTTGTGCTGCTACACGCTGAATACATTTCCATTCGGGGACTTTCACAGTGAAAGAGTCAAGGAACAGGTCTATCTGCCCGACTGGGCTTCGCCTGCGCGCATCAGCTATACCGAACAAAGTGCTGCGATTCTGGGGCGACTTTTGCCGGAAGGCGGCGAAGGAAGTCTATCGACCGTTCCGCTTGGCGGTCGCATGAATTCGCATGGTGCCGATTTTCACGCCGTCTGTTTCAGTCATTTGATTCGCCTGGCAAAGTACCTTCATCAACTGTTCGAAACGACCGGACGCCGCATCAGACTGGGACTGGAACCGGAGCCGATGTGTGAAATGTCCGGCACGGCAGAATGGACATTGCCTGTGTTCGAGCGTTTGTTTTCTCAAGCGGAAGTGCTGGGCTGTGAGCCGGTGGTTCGCGAATACATCGGAGTCTGTTTTGACATCTGCCATCAGGCGGTTGAATTTGAAGATGTTGCAGAATCGATCGAGCAATTTGTCCGGCGCGGGATTCGTCTCAACAAGGTCCACATTACCAATGCAGTGGAATTGCTGAGACCGTCGGAGAATTCGGCAGGACGACAAGCTCTTCTGAAATATGTGGAATCACGATACCTCCATCAGACGTACGCTTTGTTTCCCGACGGGCGGATCGAAATGCGACTGGATCTGACGCTGGAGGACATTCAACGTGAACCTGCGGACGAGTTCATGCAGGCCGCCAGTTGGCGCGTGCATTTCCATGTGCCGATTTTCGCGGAGACGTTGGGTGCGCTCAGGACGACACGCGAAGACCTTGCCGCCGCGCTTCGGAAAGTAGCCACACTGTCATACGCTCCGCAGTTGGAAGTCGAGACCTACACATGGCCGGTTATGCCGGATGCAACGACAACTGATGCACCGCCGTTGGCAGATCGGATCGCGCAGGAATTGCGTTCAGCTGCGGAATTGCTCGGTGCGGCAGCGGACGGTTAGCCTCGATGTCGGCGACGTGACCTCCTGTTGCATTTCGGCAACAGGTTGGTTTTCCGCAACCCTGCATGATTCCGGCAGACATCATCGCGGTGCTTTCGTTTTGCTACGCTGTTGCGGCGGAAAAATCCGGCTCAGGCACCTCGGGCTTCCGGGATTGCGGAACTAGAGTTTTGCATCTGACAGGTCGATTCCGCCCTGTCGTCTTCAGATTGCCATCTGAAAATGAGTCAGACACGCGATGCATACCTTTCAAAAACGAATTCCGAGTACGCCTGAACGAAATCTGCGGTCAGCGGTCGTCACGGTTGAATTATCAATCGTCCTGCCTGTCCTGATGGTGGTGGTTGTCGGGATTGTGGAGAGTTGCAATCTGATTTACATCAAGCAGTCACTGACGATTTCTGCGTACGAAGGTGCGCGTGCAGCGATCGTGAAAGGGATGCCACTCAGCGAAATCAGCAATCGGTCGAATCAGATTCTGTCGGATCGAAAGATCAAAAATGCCACAATTCTGGTCTCGCCGAATCCACCGTCGAACGCTTCCTACGGAACCTACATCACGGTTCAGGTACAGGCTTCCTATGGTGCCAACTCATTGATTCCGGGCTGGATGTTGAGCAACGTCACGTTGCAGAGTTCTGTCAAAATGATGAAGGAGTACTGAAAACCATGAAACACCGCGAACGAAACTCCTGGTATTCCGGCTGCGATCGACGCGGCGCAATCATGCCGATGTTTGCCGTCTGTATTCCGCTCATTCTGGCAATTGGTGCGTTTGCGATTAATGTGGCGTGGATGAGTCTGGTGGATTCTGAGATGCAGATTGCCAGTGACACGGCAGCCCGTGCAGCAGGGACTGAGTTTACGAAAACTCAGGATCTTTCCAGTAGCCGGAACCGGGCAAAGCAGGCGGTTCAGCAGAACAAAGTCGGTGGTCGAGTTCTGACCCTGACCGACACTAATATTGTTTTTGGTGTATCCAGTCTGGTTACCCCTACATCGCCTCAAGGTATTGCAGCGTTCTCACCACAGCCTGTGACTCAGGGAACGCTCGGAACCGGTCCGGGACAGGTCTGGGTCAACGCCATTCAGATCAACGCATCTCAGACTTTTGGTTTTGCAGAGATGCCCATGCCGCTTCCCTTTCTCAGTGCGTCCAAGGGATATACGCCTGGGGCCACCTCGACTGCCACGCAGTTTGATCGGGACATTGTGCTGGTGCTGGACCGATCCGGTTCGATGAATCTATACTCCACCGACTCCTCTTCATGGACGAGTGCCGGTTCTGGCAAAGCGTACTACGGTTCACGCTGGCGAGAGTTGGAGGCCGCAGTCACCGTTTTCAACAACTTTTTGAATGCGTCACCGCTGAGTGAGCAGTTGGCACTGGCAACATTTTCTACTACGTCCAGCCAGGACGTTGTGCTGTCGACCAGCACAACCCCGATTACAACCCGACTCAACGATCTCACCAATAATTTTACCGGCGGATACACGGCGATCGGAGACGGCATTAATTCAGGAATCAATCTGGTGACCGACGCATCACGCTCACGCACGTTCGCGAAGAAAACGATGATCGTAATGACAGACGGAATTCAGAACAGCGGCTCAGAACCTGTGGCTCGGGCGACCGTCGCATATCAGACCTATGGCATCACGGTCCATGTCATCACCTTCAGCAAAGATGCGGATCAGTTGAAAGGAGCCCAGATTGCGGCGGCAGGCGGTGGCCTGTACTATCACGCCACCAGCGGTTCGGCGTTGATCAGTGTCTTTCAGGAACTTGCCAAAACACTGCCCACGATGTTGACACGCTGATGCACTGTCCCGGATGAATTCGGGGTTCGAAATCCAGTGACATTGTTTGACGTCGATCCAAAGGCAACACTATGAAGAATTCCGGACCTCAAACTCAATCCAGGAATCGTGGCGACCGTCGGGGAGTTTCGATGGTCGAGTTTTCTCTCGTTGTGCCAGTCTTTCTGATGATCCTGTTTGCGGGATTTGAGTTTTCGCGCATATGCCTTGTGCGCAATGCGGCGCACAACGCAGCTTACCAGGCCGCGCGACGAGTCATGGTACCCGGGGCGACCGTGGCGGACGCCCAGGCCGAAGCGACACGCCTGCTCAGCATCTTAGGTGTGAATTCATTTACGTTGACCGTCAATCCGTCGCCGATCACGCTGGCGGCTGATCGCGTCACGGTGTCCATTAACATTCCGGCCAGTCAATGTGGCTGGATCACCCCCCGGTTCACGAATTCGTTGACAATTCGGGCCGGTTCGACGCTCATAGCCGAACGAGACCATACGCTCTAGCTGCAGTGTGGCTTCAGTTCTCACATCGCACCCAAAGCGATATCCTCCGGTGGTTCCAATCGCCCCCCCCATTGTTCGAAACAGCAATTGTCTGCTGGAGCAATGGGTGAGACCACCAAACATGTCGGATGCTCAGGCTGCCAATACCAACGTACGTCAGGAGTCCCCGGCCGAACGGCTGCGGACTCCCGTACAGTTCGTGCGCGGCGTGGGACCGCAGCGTGCAGAGTTACTCAGGAATCTGGGAATCTTTACAGCCCGCGACCTGCTGTTTCATGTTCCGACCGGCGTCAACGATTTCACCGATGTGCGGACTGTGCCGAGGCTGGAAGCCGATGTTGAACAATCAGTTCACGGGTTTGTAGTGGATCGAGATGTCCGGCAGCTTGGGGGTGGTCGTTCGCTCGTGGGCATTATGATTGATTGCGACGGGCACTTTGTGCGAGGCCTCTGGTTCAATCAGCCGTGGGTTTTCAAAAAATATCGAGACAACGAACATCTGGTTTTCAGCGGCAAGCCACAGAAAAAAGCCGGTCGCTGGGAATTCAGCGGACCTCGAGTCGCGATCCTTGCTCCTGACGATGACCTGGAAGCCGCAGCGGGTGTCCTGCCACGCTATCCTCTTACTGACGGCATCAAGTTGGATGCCATGCAGCGGATGACACGTTCGGCCGTCGAAAACTATGCCGATCTGGTCGCTGACTGCGTGCCGGAATCATTCCGCACAACTCATCGACTTCCCGATCTGCCCACTGCGCTCCGCTGGCTGCATATGCCGGACTCAATGAAGCAGTGGCAGGACGGACGATACCGCATACTGTTGGACGATCTGTTGGAATTTCAGCTCGGCCTTGCGCTGCGGCGACGAATCTGGAATCGCACGCTCAGGGCCCGCCCGATCGAAGTGTCCGCCAAAGTGGATGCCCGCATTCGACGCCTGTTTGAGTTTCGATTCACCGGAGGTCAGGATCAATCGATTCGCGACATTACGAAAGATCTGCATCATCCAGTTCCCATGCATCGACTGCTGCAGGCGGACGTTGGTGCTGGCAAGACAGCCGTGGCTGTGTATGCAATGTTGTCGACAATCGCGGCAGGTTATCAGGCCGTATTGATGGCACCGACTGAGGTTCTGGCCACACAGCATTGGGAGACATTTGATGAACTGCTGGCAGAAAGCCGCGTGCAGCGCGGACTGTTGATCGGTGGATTGCCGGCGGCACAACGACGCGAACTGCTGGAAGGAATCAGCTCAGGAAAAATGCAGCTTGTGATCGGGACCCAGGCCGTCATTCAGGACAGCGTAAAGTTTAAGAATCTGGCGTTGGCCGTGATCGATGAACAGCACCGATTCGGCGTACGCCAGCGCGCCAGCTTCACTGGCAACGACGTCAGTCCGCATGTGCTGGTGATGACGGCGACACCGATCCCACGCAGTTTGTGCCTGACGCAGTTCGGTGATCTGGACGTGTCCGTGATTCGTGACCTGCCACCGGGTCGCCAAAAAGTCGTGACCGCAAAAATCATGGAGATGGCGGAGCAGGCGAAGATGTGGCACTTCGTCAGACAGCAGATTGAAAAAGGACGACAGGCATACGTGGTCTGTCCCCGCGTGGAAGGTCAGTCGGAAGATGACGATGCGGCAGCGGAAACCGTCTTCACGCAACTGCTGCGCACGGAGCTGTCGGGGCTGCGAGTCGCATTGCTGCATGGACGTATGGACCGCAAACGGCGACACGACGTCATGGATCAGTATCGCAGTCACGAGGTCGATGTGCTGGTTTCGACCACGGTGATTGAAGTCGGCGTCAATGTCCCAAACGCAACCATAATGATTATCCTGCAGGCCGACCGTTTTGGACTGGCTCAATTGCATCAACTGCGAGGCCGTATCTGTCGCGGCAGTTACCAGGGATACTGTTTTTTGCTGTCAACGACGGAAGCAGCGGAAGCCCTCGAACGACTAACGGCTTTGGAAAAATCTGCGGATGGATTCGAACTGGCGGAAAAAGATGCAGAACTTCGGGGCCCCGGCGATATACTTGGATTGCGGCAAAGCGGCGCGATGCCGTTACGGCATGCGGACCCGGTCAGGGACCTGAGCATTCTTCAGGTGGCACGCCGTATGGCTCAGGAACTGGTGGATGACGGACGGTTTGATCTGCCAGAGTTCGGTGAATTGAAAACAGTCGTGTTGGAGCGATTCGCGAATCTGCTGGATCTTCCTCAGACTGGTTAATGTGTTTTGTTTCCTTCGGCATTTCCAGGCAGTGTGAAGATGGCTATACTCCACACGGCATGGTCGGCATAAGGAAGAACCAATATGGAATATTTGAAGTCCCTGATTCTGGCACTCGCGAGCCTCGCGATAATTTCAGGCCTCGCCACGACGGTGGTCGAATCCGCAGTCGTCGCATCCCGGGCCGACGAAGCCGCCGGCAGGAACTCAGCCGTCGCATCTGCTGCGTTTGGCCGTATGCCGATCGATCAGATCAGAGAGCGACTGCTGCACTGGCTCACACTTTCCCGCACGGATGAAAAAACGTCGAAGCAGGCGATGGATCTTTGGTCTGACCGCGATCAGGTTGGCGGGCTGACCGCAGAACAGACGCTGGACCGTTTGATTGATTCGTTGGCGATCGCTGACAAGTCTGTGCAGCAGCTTGTCGAATCATGTCGCTCGACGGGAACACGCAGATCACTGGATTACGAAGGCGCTCGTTCCGATGGATTCTTCCAGGACCATGTGACTTTGTATCACGCACGCTGGTTGACACAGCATCGTTTTTATGACGAAGCCATGCTGATGCTGGAAGCGATCAATCCGGAAAACGTCGTTGATCCGGCCAGCCTGTTTTTCTATCGGGCAGTTTGTCGGCTGCGATTGTTAAAGTCGCGGGAAGCGGGTGATGATCTTGCGTTGCTGCTCAATCATACGCTGGATGTTCCATCTCGCTTTCGGGCGGTGGCTGAGATGATGAATGCAGACGTCCAGGTGGCGCCTGAGGGACTACCGCAGGTCGCGAGACTGATGTCTGATGTACAGCGTCGTCTGGATCTTGGCAACTCAGATGATCCCGTTCAAAAACGCGAAGATGAAGTGGTGGCAGCGCTGGACACGCTGCTGGAGGAAATGGAAAAGGAAAAACAGCAGCAGCAACAATCAGGCGATGGACAGGGCTCGGGGCAGCAAAATCAGCCCGGGCAGCAGGGAGCCGCTCAGAGTGCGATCAAAGGATCGGCGGCTGACGGAGAAGCCGATCGCAAAGATCTGACTGAGAATGGAAGCTGGGGAATGCTCGACAAGCAGGCGGAAACCAAAGCACGAGAACTGATTCGGCAACAGTTTCCTCCGAATTTCCTTGACGCCATCAGTCGTTATACTCGTCGCATCGCCGAACAGAAAAAGTGACCGACAGAAGAAAGTGGATAATGTTCGTTTTGACGCTTCTCGCCATCGTGCTTGCGCCCACCGAGTCAAAAATCCTGATGCTGAACGGACAGACGCACAGCGGGGCACTGTCGGCTATTTCAGTGTCTGATGTCGAGATCACTGAAAACGATGCGTTGATCAGGTTGCCGATCGACGATGTCATGGCGATCGAATTTTCTGTGACAGCTCCGGCTTTCTCTGATGAATCACAGATGCTGTTTTTTTCCGACGGAAGCCGGCTACATGGCACGTCGGTCGCGCGCACAGCAAAGTCTGTAACGGCACAGACGGTATTGTTCGGTGCCATTGATACGAAAGTCGATGCGATCCATGCCGTGCGGCTTCAGGCAGATAATCCTTCGTACACTCAACAATGGGACACATTTCTGAAACGTGATTCAGAAAAAGACAATCTTGTTGTGGCAAAGCGTGACGGTTCGGGACTCGATTTTCTGGCCGGGATCGTGAGCAACGTCACTTCGGAGAATGTGGAGTTTCTGCTGGATGGTGAAACGATTGCCGTGCCAGCGGAGCGAGTGTACGGAATTGTGTTCGGTCGTGCGGCAGGATCGAAGACCGAAACGCACGGGCCGAATGCCACAATTCAGTTGACAAGCATCGCGGGCGATGTGTTCAACGCGAAAACGATTACTCTGGAAAGCGACGAATTGAAGGCAGAATCCAGCTGGGGAAAGTTGGTGTCCGTTCCGTTGAATCAACTGCAGAAGATCGATCTGAGCAGTGGACGAATTCAATTTCTGTCCGAAATGCCTGCACTCGTGGAACGCTTCGACGGCATTGATCCTGAGAACAGCCTGTTTGCCGGATTGATTGCGCCTGAACAGCAGAAGCTGTTGTTCGGGCCCCGGCGAAACATGACAATCGAACGTCAAACCCGACTGCGATTGCGTGGTCGTGAATTTTCCAGCGGGTTGTGTATCCATTCGCGCTCCGAAATGCAGTGGAATCTGGAAAAACGATTTTCAGCGATGGACTGCGTCGTCGGTGTCGATGACGAAGTGGCGTTCAACGGATCGCACGCGGTGGCGTTGAAGATCACGGGCGACGACAACGTGCTCTTCGAAAAACTGATTGCGACATCCGACGATCCTCTGCCCTTGCGATTGGCTCTGGATGGTGTCTCCACGCTGACCATACTTGTCGATTTCGGAGACGGCAGCAGCGTGTGCGACTGGCTGGATATTGCGGACGCGCGCCTGTTGATTGCAAAGGATAAGCCGTGAATTGCGTGAATCGGTCGGTGCGCGCTGGATCTGCGTGCCATCTGGCCCGTCGTCGTTGCCGTGGCTCTGGAGCATTGGTGCTTCGGAATCTCAGTCGCGGAGCGACTGAGCTGTGTCGGCAATGTCTGCTCGTCACAATCATGATTGCGGCCATGGCCGCTCCGACCGTTGCTCAACAGACAGTTGTTGAACGCGAAGCAGCGAGGGTCGAAGCTCTGCGCAGGATTTCCCCGAGTATCGTGTGCGTGATGGACCCGAAAGGCCAGGGCGGTGGTTCGGGCGTACTGATTTCGGCGGATGGATACGCCATCAGCAACTATCACGTTACGTCGGGGTCCGGCACCTTCATGAAATGCGGTCTGAGTGACGGTAAACTTTACGATGCCGTAATTGTCGGGATTGATCCCACCGGTGATATCGCTCTGATTCAGCTTCAGGGCCGAACGGATTTTTCGTTTGCGATCCCCGGTGACAGCGATCAGGTGCAGGTTGGTCATGAAGTGCTGGCGCTTGGAAATCCTTTCCTGCTGGCGAGTGATTTTACTCCGACCGTGACGTATGGCATCGTCAGTGGAGTTCGTCGTTATCAATATCCGGCGAACACGTTCCTGGAATACACGGACTGCCTGCAGATTGATGCTTCAATCAATCCTGGCAATTCGGGAGGACCGTTGTTTGATATTCAGGGTCGCTGGATCGGCATCAACGGTCGAGCATCGTTTGAAAAGCGAGGGCGAGTTAACTCCGGGGCGGCGTATGCCATTTCTGTGAATCAGATTCAGAAGTTTATCGCACACCTGAAGTGTGGCCTGATCGTTGATCACGGCGTAGCGGAATTTACCGTCGAAACCTCGGGAACCGGTGAAGTCACAGTGACTCAGGTGTCGGCACTGTCCGATGCATATCGCCGAGGTCTGCGGCCGGGAGCACAGGTTGTATCATTTGCGGGGCGACTGTTGACGTCCGCCAACGACTTTCAGAATGTGCTGGGTATTTTCCCGGAAGGCACGCGCTTGCCGCTGTCGTGGCGCGACAGTGAAGGGCTCCATGCGGGGACCATTCGTCTGCGGCCGCTGCATGCATTTCAAAAAGCACCAGAGTTACCGCAGGAACGACGGCAGCTCCCTCCGCAGGATCCGCAAAATCCGGACGGCGAAGAGATTTTGGCAGATGAAACGGCCGATGAAGTTCCAGAGTCGCTAAAAAGCCTGTTTGTCGCCCGAGATGGTTTCTGCAATTATCACTTCAACGAGATTCTCCGACTACGAGTGCTTTCCGCTCTGAAGGACCGAGTCGCATCCAACGGCGATCCAAAGTCTGCATGGGTGATCGCATTCAGTACCGGTGAACCCGGGCCACGGCTGGCCGGGGAACTGACAATCGCCTCTTCAGCAGTGGGTATGAATCTCAACAATCGACCGTTCCTGCAAACCACAACCGATCCGCTGGCGGAAGAGGAATCACCTCAACTGCCGGGTTTGCTGATCGCCATGAATCAATTGCGCCGGCTGCTCAGCTCTGACGCCGCTAAGTTTACGGAGCAACAGGCTGCTGGTCGCACTTTTCATCTGCCGTTAAAACAGGACGTAGATGTGTTGCTCACACGCGAAGGTGTTCGAACCTGCCGCTGGTACTTCGATGAAAGCTCGGCGCTGCCGGTTGGTGTCGATATCGAATACGCTCAGGGAATCGACGAAGCTCGCTTGTTGTTCGCTGACTGGGCTGATCGGAACGGAGCCGTTTTTCCAGGTCGGATTGGACTGATCTCCGGTGCTACGGAAGAACTGCGATGGTTGAATATCGACAATGTGACGGTCAGTAATGCACCAGCTCCCGAAAAGAACAATCCATGAACACTTGTTGCACTCACACTTTCGAACGAGTGTACCGTCCAGCACTGATTCTGGCGCTGTTGTTCGCATCCGGCAGGTGCTGTGCGTCACAGTCACAGTCACAGTCAGATTTTCGGGCAACTGAAGAAGTCCTGAAGTCACAGCAGCAGACAATTGTCAAATTGTTCGGTGCGGGAGGCGGCAGTCTGGATTCGTATGGAACAGGAACTTTGGTTTCCAGCGACGGTCACGTTGTGACGGTCTGGAATCATCTGGTAAGTAGCGGATATCTGACAGCGGTTACGTCGGATGGTAGAAAATTTTCAGTCGATGTCGTCGGCACCAGCGCGGAGTATGATCTGGCTCTGTTGAAACTCCGGTCGGAACCTGGTGATTCGTTTTCGCACATCGATCTGTCAAGGTCGCGTAACCCGGATCCCGGCACGCCGGTGCTTGCCTTCAGCAATATGTTTCACGTTGCGACAGGCAATGAATCCGTGTCGCTGGTGCATGGAGTGATCGCGGCCAGAATTCCTCTGGAAGCAACTCAGGGACGTTGGACCTTTCCGCTCAAATCGCCCGTCTGGCTGGTCGATGCGATTACCAACAATTCCGGTGCCGCTGGTGGTTTGTTGACCGACACAGAAGGCGCACCGATTGGGCTGATCGGCAGAGAAATTCGTCACAGCGCCAGCCGCACATGGGTCAATTATGCGGTTCCGCTGACAACCCTGAAGCCGGTGATTGAAACATTGCTGTCGGGTAAGAAGCCAGAATCACGCCCGAAAGACGCGGACGCAATCGGCGCCATGATTTCTGATCAGCAACTCACGGCACGTTTCGGTCTCACGATGCTGCCAAATGTTGTGGAAAGAACGCCGGCATGGATCGATTCTGTTGCAAAGGACTCAATCGCCGAAAAATCGGGGCTGCAACGCGGCGACCTGATTGTGCTGGTGAATGACGCCATTATTACCAGCGTCACGGATTTTCAGCAGCAGCTTGCCGCGTTCCGCAGCGGCGAACGAGTGTCTCTCACGATCAACCGCGAACAACAGTTGCTGCCCGTGGAACTGCAGATTCCGTAGCGGAATCTGCGAGCGGTGCGGCGTCAGCCCGCCGGTGCATTGCCGTTCTTGCACCTTGGACATTCATGTCCGAGCCCCATTGATTGCAGAATCGAGTAGGCCTGACCAAGGTCCGCAGCGTCTGCCGGAACAGCGCAAACCCGAGTCTTACGCATTGACACGTTGTCTGCAGGACTTGAATTCAACTGGCGGTCGTTGCGGAATCGCTGGAAGATCGCATCTTCCGGCGTGTTCGCGAACTTCAGCAAGCCGATCCTGAAGGCAATGTCGCCGTCTCGCTCCGCCGAGACGATGCCTTGTTCTACCGCGTTCGCCACCGGAAGTTGTGATTTCAGGCAAACCGGTGCAAAGCAGAATGCGATTCGGGGCCAAAGGCCCATACATTCAAATAGCCTGGGCCAAAACGATTAGCGTCGGCCCAGGAATCAGAACCCACCCCAGTCATGTTCAGGCCCAACGGGCTGGACGTTTGGACAATGATCGAACGACGTAAATCGAACGGCTGGCCCGTTGGGCCGAGAACGCGAATCCCAGACAAACGAGTCTTGTATTGTTTCATGCTACACGCAGTTAACGACGTTGGCTAAACTAGCGGTTCTCATCGAATTTCTCCGGAGTTCACCGACATGGAAATGCTGGCCATTGTTTTGTCGTCCGCCGTGATTCTGACCATTGCCTATTTTACTTATGGACGCTGGCTGGCGCGCATGTTTCGGCTGGATGACAGGACGCCGACACCCGCCATCACGATGCGGGATGATGTGGATTACGTGCCGTGCCAGACCGGACCATTGCTCAGTCAGCACTTTTCGGCAATCGCAGCGGCCGGTCCGATCGTGGGGCCGATTCTGGCGGGCGTTTTCTTCGGCTGGCTGCCTGC
>JAYUVA010000556.1:0-4732 GCA_043754375.1 Candidatus Kuenenia sp.
TGGTCTCGGCGAGCGGACTGAAGCTGATTCAGGTGTTGAGTCAGATTGTAGCGTCGCTGCAGTTCTTCAGACGACAATTGCGAATTGCGAATATGATCAATCGTCATCTGCTCGGCAGGCTCAAACGTGCGACCAATCGATGTCCCCTGACAAACGGCTGGCAGGAATGCATTGGCATAGTTGCGTGGGCCACCATTTGCATCGGATGGCTGCAAAGAAACAAATCCTGGCAGGCTTTGATTCTCTGTCCCCAATCCGTACAGAATCCACGAACCAATTGACGGCCTCACCAGCGAGGTTGCTCCTGTGTGCAGGAATAACGTGCTTGGCCCATGCGCGACGCCCTCAGTGTGCATTCCATGCAGAAAACAGAGATCATCGACGTGCTGAGCAATATTTGGAAACAGATCCGAGACTGCCCGACCGCATTCGCCATACTTCGAAAACCGCCACAGGGGCTTCATCAGCTTCTGTTTCGTTTCTTTGCCGAAATCTCCGAATCGGACACCCGTGAAGTCGATCGACTGGCCATCGCGATCGACGAGCTCCTGCTTGTAATCGAACGAATCGACGTGGCTTGGACCACCCTGCATAAAGATAAAGATAATTCTCTTCACACGAGGAGCAAACATCGGACGTTGTTCGCTCACAGTTCCCCGGACTGCAGGCTTTTCGGATTCCGGAACAACGGCCTGCGCCAGAATCGCCTGAAGAGCCACCGCACCGAAACCGCAACTTGTCCGCGTGAGCAATTCACGGCGAGATGGCAGGATCGGTGGCATGAGGCTCGACTCCGAAAAGTACTTGACCTGTCAAAGTATCTGGTTCGCGCGGCCAGAAATGAGTCCGGCGAGCGGAGCGGCGTGAGCCCTCCGGTATGTTGTTTTCGTACCGGCAAGCTTACGCATGCCGCTCGCCAATCCTCTCAATTGTTACCGCGTGAAGTCTTAAAATCTACAAGTCGTATACGACATAAAGATCCCGTCAGGCAGCATCGTATATTTGGTCCCAACGATGCAGGTTCACGATCTGTGCTTTTTCACAGCGCAGCTTCTTCAAAACCGGATTCCACCAGTTTATCGAACCCCGCCTTCAGTGGACGCAGGTCATACCCCTGGCCGGCCAGAATTTCCGCGCACAGCACCGCTCGCCCGCCAGCACGACAGTGAATGTACACGGCCTTGCCCATCGGGAATTTTGCCAATGCCGCAGCCATCGTCGCTGCGTCCTTGAGAGTACTCAGAGGCACCAGCGTGGCATTTGTCACGTGTCCTTCGTTCCATTCAGATTCTTCCCGCACATCGAACAGGACGGCGGAACCGTCGGCGATTCTCTGTTTGACAACATCCAGCGAATCGACGGTATGACCAGCGTCTGTAAACATCAGTTTCTCTTTCGGTTTCGGGGTACTTACGGTCTTCCTGACGCCGGTAAAGACGGGGGAATCCGGATCACCACCTGACTGCAGATACGCAACAAGGTCAAGCAATTCGTCTTTATTGAGTGTGTTAATGAGGCCACTCGGCATCATGGATGCTTTTGATACCAGAGTCTCTTCAATCTCATCGCGGGACACGTTTGTGAGGTTTCCAGGTTCCAGCATGTTTTCGCATACCATAATCTTATCGTTGTTCAAATTGACGACTCGCCCCACAACCTGCTTCCCACTGTCCAGCACAAAAATATTGGATTCATACTGATCAGAAATTACCTTACTGGGTTCGATAATTCCCTCCAGCAGCGTGCGGGCGTTGTACCGTCGAGCAACGGCCGTCAGTTCCGGGCCGACGAATCCACCGTCACCCGCGAATCGATGGCACTTAAAACAAGCCGTGACCTGAAACATCCTTCGTCCGTTGTCGAAGCTGCGCCCCGTAAGTCCCGCTTCAACATCGGCCAGCAGGTCATCAACCTTCCATTCCCGCACGAGCGGTCGCGAAGCCGCTTCCACCAGATTGACCGTACCCGTTGGTTGTGCTTCCAGCACATCCTTGAGTTCCGCCTTTTCGGCATCGGTCAGATGATCGATTGCTTCCTGACGAATATTTCTGATAAACCCTGAAAACGAATTTCCGCCGCGGAGCGTTGTCGATGCCACAAACCACTGGAAGAACTCACTCCGCTGCTGCATCGTCCAATTCCCCTTGAGAGCCCTCAGGCAATAGACGTAGTGAATCTGTTCTTCCTGACTCGGAGCTTTTGCCAGTAATTCCAGCGTCTTTGCCGCCACTTCGCTGTCGTTCAGATAGACGAGCAGACGGCAAAGTTCGCGATTAATCATTGAGCTTTTTGCCGGATAGAAGCGATTCAGAATGGCCGAAATATCACGGGCCATCTGTGGGTCTGGCTCACCCATGCGAATGAAGCAAAGTCCCATGACGCGTAACGCGGAAAGCATCTGAGACTCAGACAACTTTTCAGGATTGAGCTGGCTCAGCGACTGAATCAGAGGCAGTTGCAGTTCCTTTCCGCCACAGCGTGCCACGGCTAAAAGTGCCGTCAGCTTAGCATCTGCACTGGAGTTCTCCATCACCGCTTTTTCCTGCCACGATGCGACCGGCTGATGTTCCAGCGCGATGCGTGCTGCGAAGCGAATCGTGCGATCCTCGTGCCCAAGAAACGGCCATGCCTGAGCAACCGCCTCCGGGGCGTCGGCATGATGCAGTGATTCCAGTTTATGTCGCACATCCCGCAATTCACTGCCAGCATCTTTTTCAACAACGACCGCTGCCGTGGATTCCGCCCCGTTATAGGTGACACGATACAGTCCCGACTGAGTCTTGCGACCACCGATTGTGAAGTACATCGCCTGATCAGTGGGATTGATCACCATGTCAGTGACTGGCAGCGGAGCAGCGGAAATGAATCGCTCTGCTTCGCCTGCATAAGTCGATCCGTCGGCGGTCAGATGCACGGCATAGATCACACCGTAACTCCAGTCGCTGATAAAAAGTGACCTCTGAAACTTCGCGGGGAATTTTGCACCGGTCCCGAATGCGATGCCCGTCGGAGAACCCTGACCGATATCCACGACAGAGCCCAGACTGTCCGGATAATACTCTGGCCATTTTCCGGTCCCGGAGCGCCAGCCGAATTCAGCGCCGCTGGTCACATGATTCACACGCGTGGGTCGATACCAGGGAGAACCGACGTCCCATTCCATATCGGCGTCGTAGGTGAAAAGCTCACCGTCCGGATTGAATGCGATGTCGTACTCATTGCGAAACCCGCTGGCGACCAATTGCCAGTCCTGACCATCGGGGCTGACCTGAGCAATCCAGCCGCCCGGTGCGAGGACGCCGACGGCATGCCCGCCGGCATCCCACATGCGTGGCAGCAACTGGTCCTCATCCCAGTTGCGTGGGACGCGCGAATCGGAAAAATCTGTCGGGGGCGTGTGATTTCCGCAGCACACGTAAAGCGACTTGCCGTCCGGAGCCAGCACAATCGCGTGCGGCCCATGTTCATTTCCGCCCTTCAGCAGTCGCAGATGTTCGGCGGTGTCGTACTGATCATCGCCGTCCGTATCGCGAACTCGATGCAACCCGACGCGAGATTCTTCATTGATGTTTGTCATCACATAGAGACTGTCAAAGGCACACAACAAACCCTGCGCCATCCCCACATCCACATTGATCGGTTCGATCTGCGGCGCTTCATCTGATCCTTTCGCTTGCGGAGTCACGCGATAAAGTTTCCCGTACTGGTCGGAGACGATCAAGCGGCCCTTTGGATCCGTCGTCATGCACACCCATGAACCCATTTGTTCGCTGGGCACCGAATACAACAATTCGACTTCGAAGCCATCGACAATCTTCATGTTTTCGACCGGCGTCGCCATTGGGATCGGCGCGTCATCATCGCTGAGTTCTATGGAATCAATCAGCATGTCGCCCTTCTGGCCGATGGGGTCAATCCGAACCGAAGTGACCGGTGATTCCGAGGTGAAGTACAGCTTGATACTTCGCGCCTCTTGTTCTGAACCACGCAGTTCGCCACTGACGGATCTTTCTTCAGTGGTGCCAGGTTCGGCCTCCGTTGTCCAGAAAACCTGAAAGTTCGTATTGCCTTTGAACTTTGCGGTAATTGTGATGCGATGATTGCCGCTGCGACCATCGACTCTGGCTGTCAAGTATGGGTCTTTCCCACTTGAGTGGACTTTCAGATGGCCCTCCTCAAGCGACAATTCCACTTCGCTGTTTGGTTCCCAGCTCATATGTTCCTGATCGAAATCCCAGCGAGCAATCTCTTCGGCAACTGTGATTCCGGACACAAACACGGTGATCCCCACCGCACTCAGCATTGGCAAAAAATAACCACGCAGATTCATGTGAAGCACCTCGAAATGAAGCCGCATAATGAACCGGGAACTGAGCCGTTCCGGTGATTGCACAGCAGGAGAGATAAAAACAGGCAGGAAAATATTTTGCAACGGCTCCCTAGTTTGACGAGGCATCGCATCGGATTCAAGCCAGTAGCACGACTCTCCAGAGTCGTGCCACAGTCTCGCCATGTCGGTGCGTACCTTCCCGCCTCAAATAAGTGACTCCGAAAGAACCTGCTCCGTGATAAAACCCGTTCATCGACAAATAAAGTGCGCGGGTCAAGCGTGACTGAACCACGAATGGACACAAATGAACCCAGCGCGGGCTTCGCCCGCACCCCAAAGTAGCCATCACGCTCCGCCGTGATGAGCATTTGTCGATCGACATCCATCTGCCGAGACAGAATT
>JAYUVA010000557.1:0-3464 GCA_043754375.1 Candidatus Kuenenia sp.
GCCGTGGTGTGATCCACATTGGTATGAGTCATCGACCGGATGATAGCCAGATGCTGAGTCCGCTGAGCCAGCAACGGAAAATGTTCACAGATCTGAATGCCGGGAACCTGAGTCTCAATCGGCCGGAATTCGCCCCGCACTTCATCCGGAGCATCGGGTTTCAAATCCCATGTGTCCTGATGAGCCGGCCCGCCCCACATAAACAGCATGATGCAGGCTTTCGCCTTCCGCACGGGAGAACTCAAACCCCGATCAGCGGCCAGCGTCTGAGCCTTGAGCAATTCAGGCAGCGTCAATCCCAGCAACCCGACCGAACCTGCTCGCAGCACACCTCGGCGACCGAGTCGTTGCGGATTCTGCCATCGTCGGCGATGTCGTCTGGATTCGTCTGTCATGGGACGTTCACGAGGTCAGCAGGAAATTGCTTTCAATCCTGCCATACTAACTCAGATCCGAGTCGATGCAAGACGATGCGACATTTGCATCGTTCGGCTCTTCTGCTTTCAGGCCCAAGTAGGATGGACATTCATGTCCGTCGCATGGCCATGAAACATGGTCGAAGCGAAGGTTATTGCACCTTGGCAGCCGTTCGATAATGCGACTGCGCCCGGCCAATATCTCGGACATGAATGTCCAAGCTACGTAGGATGGACATTCATGTCCGTCGCATGGCCATGAAACATGGTCGAAGCGAAGGTTATTGCGCCTTGGCAGCCGTTCGATAATGCGACTGCGCCCGGCCAATATCTCGGACATGAATGTCCATGCTACGGTTTCTGCAATTCCAGCTGTTCCATGATCTCGCTGATCTCCAGTACGCGGCGCTGGAAGTCCGGGTCGCGGTGGATTTCGTGTGTCGGAACGGTGCTGTGCGGCATCGGGATCTGGTGCCTCAGGCGACCCGGACCGCGACTGAAGATGAAAACCCGGTCGCCGAGATACACGGCTTCTTCGATCGAATGCGTCACGAAGAAGACCGTTGCTTCGACATCATTCCACAGCTTCATCAGCAGATCCTGCATCTGTTGCCGCGTATGCGGGTCCAGCGCACCGAAAGGTTCGTCCATGAGAATAATTCTGGGATGCAGAATCAGCGTGCGGGCGATCGCGACGCGTTGACGCATGCCTCCGGATAACTCGTGTGGAAACTTGCCGGCATCGGACTGCACGTTCAGTCCCACCCGCTGAATCCACTCCCGCGCCTTTTCATGCCGTGTGGCTCGATCGACGCCACGGCATTCAAGACCGAAGGCGACATTGTCGAGCACCGTGCGGTTGTCAAAGCTCGTGTAATCCTGAAACACCATCCCACGATCCGGACCAGGTCCCATGACGGGCTTGCCGCTCACCAGCACAGAACCGGTCGTGGGCGGATGCTGCGGGTCCAGACCAGCAATCATCCGCAGCACGGTACTCTTGCCGCAGCCGCTCGGTCCCAGCACCGTGATGAATTCACCCTTGCCGGCGAGATCTTCAATCTCGAACGTCACGTCCGCAATCGCGGTAAACGCATCACGGCTGCCGACGTTGTAGGTCTTGGTGACGCTTTTGAATTCAACAATATTCTTTGACATGACTTCCGTAGCCAGGGGTGAAAGGCGTGTCATTACCTACATCTTCCATGAAGAATCGGCACTTTTTGTGTAACCCGAGCCAACGGCGAGGATTCCTTCAACCCGGCTCCTCGCCGTTGGCTCGGGTTAAACATTCGTCACCGCCAGAATAAACGCAGCGTACCGCGTGTCAGCTGCCATAGGGCATTACGTTCGGCCTCACGGCCGTATTTCCAGCGGAAGATCAGACACTGCAGCAGTGACAAGCACTGATCGATCAGCCATGCCACGATTGGAATGGTCAGGATGATGATGGCCATGATTTCGGTGATGCCACGTTTGCGGCCGACGTTGAGCAAATTACCAAGACCACCCGCACCGTCGGAATCATTCACGACTTCCACCAGCATGATGTATCCAAAAGCCAGCCCGAAGAGGACTCGTGCGGAATTAAAAATTGTCGGCAGCGCCAGCGGCACAAGCACCTTGAGCACGATCTGCAGCCGCGACGCCCCGAGCGTCAAGGCGGTCTCCACATATCGCTCAGCCACATCCCGAATCGCATCCGCCGCATCCGACACGATGAACGCGACACAGGCGATGAAGATGAACATGAATTTTTCGGTCTCACCGCTCTTGAACAGCGCAAACACCAGAGCAGTCAGGGCCGCGACAGGGATATTGCGGCCAAACAAAATCAACGGCGACAGGAAGGCGCGGACCAGTGAAAAGCACCCTGCCGCCACTCCCAGCGGTATGCCGACCAGCAACGCCAATGAAAACCCGATCGTGACGCGGGTCAATGATCTGACGGTATTATTAAAGAGATGACTATTGGGTGACTTGCTGTCCCAGAGCTTCGGAAAGTAATCGATCGCTTCCATCGGAGAAGGCAACTGCGAATATCCCAGAATCCGTTCCTCATGCTCGCCGTGTGTGACATACCACCACGCACAGAAACAGATTCCAAGGCAGACGACCGCAGCGAGCAGACTCTGCCAGCGCGAAATCCCGGTTCGCAGTCCGAGCAGTGGGGTTCGATGGACGACGACTGCCGGCACGGGCGTCGTCGGAACCGCAACCGCCTCGGAAACGCCGGTCGCGGAGACTGACGCAGGTGGTGTGATCGGGGGTGGATCCGTTTCGTTCATGGCTGACAGTTACTTTCCCAGAATCCATGCAAACAGCCCGCGCGCCAGATGCATGCGATTTTCTGCCTGCTGAAACACGATGCTCTGTGAACCATCCATCACACCATCCGTCACTTCCAGACCGCGTTTCGCAGGCAGGTCGTGCATGAATCGCGAATCCTTAGGAGCGGTCTTCATCAACTGTTCGTTGACCTGGAATTCGGAGAACGCCTTCATGCGTCTGACGGAATCTTCTTCCTGCCCCATACTGGTCCAGACGTCCGTGTAGACGATGTCGGCAGTCTTTACGGCGTCGGAGGCGGAATGCACCTGATGGACGCGATGCTGCGGATAGCGCTTTGTAAGTTCCTTCAAGAACGCGATCGATAGCTCAAAGCCCTTCGGCGCTGCGAGCGTCATTTTCATCCCGGCCATTGCGGACGCAATCGCCAACGACATCGCTACGTTGTTACCGTCGCCGACAAACGCGAGATGCACGTCCTTCAGGGTTCCGAGGGTTTCCTGAATGGTCAGTAAATCCGTGAGAGCCTGGCAGGGATGTCGTTCATCCGACAGACCATTGATCACCGGGCAACTTGAGTGTCTGGCAAAGTCCACAATGAGCTGATGCGAATAAGTCCGCATCGTGATCACGTCGCTGAAGGAACTCAGGACTTTGGCAATATCCTGCAGGGATTCGCGTCCGTTCAGTCCCGCTTCGGCGGTGGTCAGAAAGATGCCTGACCCGCCCAGATGGATCATGGCGGCTTCAAAACTGTTG
>JAYUVA010000558.1:0-3442 GCA_043754375.1 Candidatus Kuenenia sp.
CTCGGTGGTCGCAGCGCGAATCGTGGGCAGTGTGCTCAGGCGTGTCGATTACCTTATGAATTGCTGTGTGACGGCGAATTGAGGGACTTCGGCGATCAGAAGTACCTGCTCAGTCCGCAGGATCTGGCTGCGTTCGCACTGACGCCACAATTGATTGAGGCTGGCGTGCGATGCTTCAAGATCGAGGGCCGACTAAAAACTCCTGAGTACGTGGCGAACATCACGCGGCACTATCGCGAAGCCATCGACAGTGCCGTGGCTGGACATCCGGTACAGTTTACCCGCCGGCAGATTCAGCAGATGGAGCAGTCGTTTTCACGCGGCTTCTCACCGGGCTGGCTTCAGGGTTGCGATCACAAGATGCTCGTTCCGGCAACGAGTTCCGCGAAACGCGGCGTATTGCTGGGACGCATTGAAACCGTGCATTTCGATCGTGTGACCGTGCAACTGGAATATGCAGTTCAGGCGGGCGACGGCGTCGTGTTTGACGGCGATCGAGCCAACGATGATGAGCAGGGCGGTCGCGTTTTCCAGGTGTTTCAGGAACGTACGGCGATCAGCGAATCGGTCGATTCCGGCGTGGTTGACCTTACGTTTGATCGCAGCAATATCAATCTCAGCCGATTGTACGCCGGTCAACAGGTGTGGAAGACCGACGATCCGCGACTGACACAGCAACTGCGTCGAACATATGAAACGGCAGATCCGCAACGCCGCGTGCCGTTGATACTGACGGTACATGCGGAGCCGGGTCGTCCTCTGCTTGTTGAGGGCGTTGCGAAGAACGGGTGCGTGTGTCGAGTTGAATCGGAGCAATCGCTTGAGGTTGCGCAAAAACACCCGGTCACGGCTGATGTACTGCGTGAGCAGCTTTCGCGACTTGGCGGCACAGCGTTCGAACTCCTCGATCTGACAGCGACAATTGTCGGTACGCCGATGGTGCCGCTGAGTGTGCTCGGGAAGCTGCGGAAGCAGATGGTTGAGCAGCTTGATCGTTCGCTGCCGATGCCGGAAGTCGCGCTCTGCCGCGATAACGCTCTGGATCGGCTTCGGCATCAGTTGCCAATTCGTGAAACTCAGGCGACCACGCCGTTGCTGACCGTCCTGTGCCGAACACTGGATCAGGTGCGTGCCTGTGTGGAGTTGAAAGTGGATCGCCTGATCGCCGACTTTCAGGACATTCGCGAATACCGGGACGCGGTTGAGATTGCACGCAGATCTGATCATACGATGCTGCTGGCAACACCGCGCATTCAGAAGCCCGAAGAAATGGGACTGTTTCGTTCCATGTTGAAACATCAGCCGGACGGAGTTCTGGTGCGAAATCTCAGCGGACTGGCGTTCTTTCGCGATCAGGGCATTCCGGTCATTGGCGATTATTCCCTGAATGTAACCAACGAATTGACAGCTGCGTTTCTGATGGAGCAGAAGTTGCAATGGTTGACGCCGTCCTACGATCTGAATCGTGATCAGCTGATGGAACTTGTGCAGTCTGTGCCGCCGCAGTGGCTGGAAGTTGTCGTGCATCAGCACATGCCGATGTTTCATATGGAGCATTGCGTGTTCTGTGCAATGCTGTCGCCGGGAACGAACAAGACGAATTGCGGACGCCCGTGCGACGTTCATCAGGTCGAACTGCGGGATCGGACGGGTGTCGATCATCCGTTGGTTGCCGACGTTGGCTGCCGAAATACGTTATTCAATGCGGTAGCGCAGAGTTCAGCCGAGGTCGTCGATGACCTGCTGACGGCGGGGGTGCGAAGATTCCGGATCGAATTGCTGCGCGATGATGCAGATCAGATCCGGAAACTGTATTCAGTGTACGCTCAATTGCTGACGGGAGATGTCTCCGGCGAACATGTCTGGAGAACACTGAACGCCATGAACCGTGTCGGTGTGACGCGCGGTACGTTGGAATCACGACGCAATCCACTGGCGATTCTGTGATGCAGCGTCCCGATGGTTTCAGTAACCTCAAGGAGTTGACACGAGTTGCGTTGCCGCTAATGCTCAGTGCCGGGACGCAATCGTTGATGAATGCTGCAGATCGCATCATTCTGGCGGGCTGTTCGGAGGACGCATTGGCGGCGGTGACTCCGGCTTCGATGCTGCATTGGACCATTGTCTGTGTCCCGATGGGTACGGTTCTGTACGCGAATACGTTCATCTCGCAGTTCGACGGTGCCGGACAAAAGGATCAGATGCTGAGTTCATTCTGGCAGGCCGTCTGGCTGGCGATCGTGAGCGGGTTCCTGCTTTTGATGTTTTTACCATTCAGTCGCATGGTCCTGCCGCTGTCCGGGCATTCGTCGAATGTCGTCGAGCTGGAAGCGCAGTATTTCAATATTCTCTGCGCGGGGGCTCCCATTCATATGCTGGCGACGGCACTGAGTTGTTTCTTCAGCGGTCGCCGCCGGACAACTGTTGTGATGCTCAACAGCATGACAGCCGTTATCGTGAACGGTATCGTCGCGTACATACTCACCTATGGAGCCGGCCCCATTCCTGCAATGGGCATTCGCGGTGCGGCGATTGGGACGGTGGTCGCACGGTGCGTTGAACTGGCAGTCTATATCGTCTGTATTCTACGCGAATCACGACATGATGCTCTGCCGTTGTGGTCGATGTGTGCGGTCGATCGTGGATTGCTGAAGCAGTTCCTGCGATTTGGTTTGCCGAGCGGCCTGCATTACTTTGTTGATATTTCCGGTTTCACAATGTTTCTGCTGATTGTCGGAAACCTGAATAACCAGGCCCTGGCTGCGACGAATATCGCCTTCAGTATTAACGGTTTGATTTTCGTACCGCTCCTGGGATTCGGGACAGCCATTCAGACTTTGGTCGGCCACCACATCGGTGCGGGTCGCATTGATGCGGCACGGGTAACGACCAGAAACGCGGCAATCATGGGAGTTCTTTGGACCGGAACGACGGGAGCCATCCTGGTGTTGTTCCCCGAATGGCTGTTGCGCCCGTTCTTCCTGCTGGCCGATCCCGAGACCATCGGCGGCGCGGATATCGCAACGCTTGCCAAAACTGCTGCGTATCTGCTCAATTTCGTCGCTGCATATTCGGTGTTTGATTCGTTGGCGGTTGTTTTTTCGTCTGCCCTCCGAGGGGCGGGGGATACTGTGTTTCCAATGGTGATTACAATGCTTTCAAGCTGGCTGATTATGGTCGTACCGGCATTGATCATTATTCAGTCCAGACATGCATCGGTGCTGGCACTGTGGCTCACCTGCACGGCACATATTTCGTTTACCGGGATCTGTATGCTGCTTCGATATCTGTCGGGCCGGTGGCAACGAATTCATCTGACAGCAGAAGTGGCGGATTGAAGAGAATGGCAATGGCGCGACGTCGATGTTTGAATTTTAGAGTAGGCCGGACCAAGCGCAGCGCAGTTCCGGCAGGTGTCTGGCCATTGCCGGAACTGCGCTGC
>JAYUVA010000559.1:0-7320 GCA_043754375.1 Candidatus Kuenenia sp.
GCGCATGGCACCTGCTCGAGTTTGTTCGAGTGCCCGGAAGCCCGCAAAAACCGCTAGTTTCAGGAAAGTTGCAGAAAATCCAAAGATCGGTGACTCGAAATGCCTCTCTCAACTCGCTTATAGAGATGGCAAAAGTGTTTGACTTTTTTTAAGCCGTTCTGGCGGACGAGGCAAAAAGAGAGATCCACCGAAGTCACTCAACGTAATGCACCACATCGAAGCGGAAGACTGTTTCTGACACATCTGTTTCTGACACATCTGTTTCTGACCATTTCACGACTTAACAAAGGTAACCACCATGAAAATGATTCTGGCACGTAGTGCGGGCTTACTTGATCTCATCTCAGCGGAAAGCCTGTTCAACTTATTCAAGCATCGAAGTCCCTCGCGCCGCAAGCACCGCGGGACGGCCTCGCTGAACCTCGGCGCGAACTGCGTCCAGATCGAGCGATTGGAGGAAAAGGTCGTGCTGTCCGCCTCGTTTGGCTCCGCCATCACTGTTAACAACGGAACCAATCCCGGGATCCACGCGGGAGAAGCGGTCACGACGGACGTTGACGGCAACGTCTACATCACCGGAACATTCTCGTATAGTGCCGATTTTGATCCGAGGATCGAACCAAATTCTTCGGCCATTTTGACCGACGGGTCGAATGACGCATTTGTCGCCAAGTATTTAGCCAACGGGACATTCGCTTGGGTTACTGCCTTCCGGAATGACGCCCAGAATTCCGGCGGACTGTCGGGAGAGGATATCGCGGTGGTAAATGGCAATGTCTATGTCACCGGTGAGTATGGCGGGGGTATTCCCACATTTGGTTCCGCCACAACTCTATCCGCAGCAGTATCTACTGACGGGTACGTGACCATGCTGGACGCGGAGTTCGGTGCTGTTCAGTGGGCAAAACGAATCGGTGGGCTTTACAGAGATTCTGGCCGTGCTATCGCCGTCGATGCCACTGGAAATGCCTATGTCACTTACACGCTTGGTGTGATCGAAACTAATGTCAATGCCGACTGGGATGTCAGGGTGGCGAAGTTCGACATCGGTGGCATCGACGTGTGGAATAATCATAAACAGGTCGGCGGCAGCAGTGTGGACGAAAGTGCAGGCATTGCAGTCGATGGGGCAGGGAATGTCGTTGTGACTGGTACCTTCCGAAATTCCGGGGACTTTGATCCGGGAACCGGAATCTACAAACTCTCCACGGCGTCGAATACAACCGCGGCCTTTGTGCTGAAACTGACAACGGCAGACGGTAGCTTTGTCTGGGCGGATGCTTTTTCGGTGGCGGGTCGTTTTGGCGGTGGTGCCTCCGCTTTTGATGTCGCAATTGATTCTGTGGACAATATTTACGTCACGGGAAGCTTTTCCGGCAACAATGTGGACTTCGATCCCGGTAAGGGGAAACTGACTCTTCCCAACGCCGGTGGTTCAGATGGCTTTGTCGTCAAGCTCAGTTCGGCTGGCTCACTACTCTGGGGCCGCAGTATGGGAGGGACGAACAACGACGCCTGGAACGCTGGAGGCCTTGCCGTCGATCGTGCTAAAAACGTCTATGTGACCGGTGTCTTTGGCTTGGGGGCAGGCAATTTCGATACAGCCACCTTCGGGTCGACGACGCTGACCAGCGCCGGAGACCAGGACATCTTTGTCACTAAGCTTGACACAAACGGTGTTTTCAAATGGGCCGTCGGAGCGGGCGGCACAGGGGCGGACGTTGCTAAGGGAATCTCCGTGTACACCCCCCCACGAACGGACCCGTTGGTTGGCAAACAAACCAACATCTACACCACTGGCCTGTTCAGTGGTACGGTCGATTTCAATCCGGCTACGAATACGGCTACGGACGGCTACTTCAACCTGACCGCTCTCTACCGATCACTCTTCCTGTGGAAGTTGCTCGACGACCAATTTGTCTGAAACGGGACTGAAAGCGCTCCGTAGGCCTAGGAAAATACCGGGCGCGGCCCCACAAAGCCCGCCAGGCCTTTGTTGCTCACGACGGTGAGCGAACGTTTAACCCGGATTATTCACGTAGGCCGGAGCAAATTCGCGTAGGCCCGTGCCGGAACTCCACAAACGTGATTTTCCGCATTGGACAGACTGTTGGTGATCGCAGGATTGGTGAGCGACTGCAGTTCCGGCGTTTATCGCGTTTGTTTGGTCCGGCCTACATTGTCGGTGAATAATCCGGGTTTAACGGCAAGCGGCAGCACGAAAATCGCCTGCCAACTGGAAGCCGACAGGCGTGTGCCACGTGACAATTAATGTCCGTGATGATCCCAGTGGCCCGTGCGATGCACGTCGTAGTGGCCCGGGACATAGTCGAAGTGACCACGGTGAGGAACCAAAGAGGGTGCGTGGTAGTCGAGATGGCTGGTGTCATGCCATGTACGATGCCCTCCATAAACAGGATAGCCACCGTGGCCTGAGTATCCACCGTAACCAGAGTTTCCAAAACTCTGCAATGGATAGCCACCGTAGTTTCCGTAGCCCACGGAAACGGAAAGGCGCGGTGACGAATATCCACCACCATAACCACCCCTGTATCCACTGCTGTAACCGCCACCAAAGCCCGAGTTGCACCCATGGTGCTGAGCCGACGCATCACTTGTACCGACGAAACTCAGTGCAAACAAAGCACTGGCTGCAATCATCAATTCCTTCATCTCTCGACTCCTTCTTTCTGTCCTGGAAAGAAACCGTTGAAACTAACACCTGCGCAATCTGTGCGGCGAGTCTCATGCCAAAACTGCCGAAACTCAAAAAGTATTCAAAACATTCGATTTACCCAATTCCACGGCGCGCGTTGTGCGTGATCGTGATGCGGATCTGACAATGAGTGTCGTCAGAGTGACTATTGCCCCGAGGCAAGGCCTGAGATATCAAGCGGCCTACCAATAACCCCATTGCTGTGTGCTAAGCACGTAGATTCCGAGCAACAGGTTAGCGACGGCGTGCATGACGACGCAGGCGGAGAGGCTTTTGGTTTTCACCGCAACGCCGTACATCAGGACTCCGAACACAGTCGCTCCGAAGTAATCGATGGGGGCGTGGGCAACCACAAAGAGAGCGGTCACAACCACCAGGCTGCGCCAGTGCAACGTGCCGAACGGGACTTTCCAGTAGTCCCCGTCAAGGTCCGCCAGAAAACGCATCAGGAATGCTCGCCAGAAGATCTCTTCCGCCAATGGCACTGCGACGACCATCCGGACGAATCGCATCACGATGACCGACCAATAGAGGGCAGCGTGATGCTCCGAGACCAGTGACGGATTGAAGCCGCCCGATCGGGACGCGAAACCGAAAGCGCTGAGTGAGCTCGTGGACATGTTCAGTCGTTCGAACAGAAACCCAGGCGCCATCCACACGGCGATGCCCACAACCCCCGCCGCTACGCCCAAACCGATTCCTCGGTATGGGCGAAACTCATAGTGCCTCCAGGATGTAACAAGTACCAGCAGCGTCACGACGGTCTGCAGCGGATACAACCACAGTTCGGGCTGGCGTCGCCACCATACCGCAGAATCCTCGACGGTCGCGAAGCCGATGGCCCGCAAGACTTCCAGTAGCCCGAGAAATCCCATAAACACCCCCAGCGGCGCAACGTGGGCGATGGTTTTGGAATTCGAGATTCTCGGTAGTTCGGGCATATTCGGTGGGTCCGCAGAAGATACAATAGACGGCCCGTGACAGGCCGCCAAACGTGATTCAGTGAAAAAACGTAATCTCTCGATCTGCACACGATGCCGGACAATTTGCGATGAACAGACTTGGTAGAGGGTTCAAACGAGGAAGAAAACAACATCGACTTTAGCCTTTGAGACATCGGCTGGGGAATTCCACCAGCACTTTCTGAGCCCCGTCGCTGCGATCTCGAAATGTGTCGAACGCCTGCTGGATTTGTGACAGCGGAAATCGATGCGTGATGAGTGGATTCAGGTTGACGCGGCCTTCAGCGATCCATTGCATGGCAAGCGGGAACGTGCGTTCGAAATCGGGATGAATGCTGGTGGTGATCACAAGGTTCTTGAACAACGCGGCTCGAAGTTTCACGCCGTCGATCGAATGAGCGGGCACACCAAAGTACAGGATCTGACCGAACGGTCGGGTGAGTTCTATCGCATCGTTCAATGCCTGAGCCCGATGGCCGACGGCTTCGATCACGATTTCTGGTAACTCGCCACTCAGAATCTCACGCACCTGTTCCATTGCGTCCACGCCTTTGGCACAAATCGCGTCGGTGGCTCCCATTGTGCGGCTGAGTTTCAAGCGTGACTCCAGGGGATCGATGCTGATTATCCGCCGCGCGCCTAAGTTCCGAAGACCCGCGACAAACATCTGACCGATTGGGCCCTGACCGAGGACGGCGACGTCTCGATCAATCATATTGGGCAACTTTTTCAGGGCGTGCACAACTGTCCCGAATGGCTGTGCGAGCATCGCCATTTCGTCTGAAAGGCGGGGATCCAGCGCAACGACTCGTTGTTCTGGCATCACAAAGCGTTCGAAGAGCCCGAGTTGCCCAACAGGAACCGCAAGGACTCTTGTACCCGGTTTCCAGCGTTTGCCGTTTGTGTCGATGACAGTGCCGGCCATTTCATGCAGCGACATCCCGACCGGCTGCGGATATTCAATCGGATGTCCTTCAAAGTCTCCGTCGAAAAACGGCAGGTCCGATCCGCAGAGGCACGTTATTTCCGGCTGAAAAATGATCTGCCCCGGTGATGCGTCTGCCGCCGGCAATTGCGGTTCTTCAATCTCAACCAGTTCGACCTGACGACGACTGACGAGTTTTCCGGCAAGCATTGGTGATCCATGTGGCAATAAGAAGCGAGGGGTTATCAACGAATGGCACGAGTCTTAAAGGCTTGTTACCCGCGAATCACGCAAATGAACGCGAATCTTTTCTGACTTCATTCGCGCCCATTCGCGTGATTCGCGGGCAGACCTGAATTCAGATTTGTAGGGTGTGTGAAGCGGAGCGAAACACACCAGATCCCCTAGACTCGCAGATCTTCCGACGCACCTTTGAGATCCGCAGCATACTTGTTCCGCACCGGTTCCACGCATTCCAGAATGAACTGATTGACCTGTTCCGGAGCGCGACCGATGTAGCGGCTGGCGTCCAGAGTCCCTGCAAGATCGACGGCGGCAAAGTGCGGATCGTGTTGTAGTCGTGTGATCAGATCGTTGTCAGATCCCTGCTGTTTCACTTGATCTGCCGCTGCCTGGCTGTGGACACGAATCTGTTCGTGGAGTTCCTGACGGTCGCCACCCGCCTGCACGCCGGCCATCAAGATCTCTTCAGTCGCCATAAACGGCAACTCCGCGGCGAGATTCTTTTCGATCACTTTCGGATACACAACCAATCCGTCAGAGATATTCCGGTACAGAATCAGACAGGCATCAATTGCCAGAAACGACTGCGGCATTCCGAGCCGTCGAATTGCACTGTCGTCAAGCGTACGTTCCATCCACTGATTCGCCATCGTCGCATCGGCCCCGGTTTGGAGACTCATGGCAAATCGAGCCAGCGAACACATACGTTCGCTGCGCATCGGATTTCGTTTGTAAGCCATCGCGGACGAACCAATCTGTTTGCTTCCAAACGGTTCTTCCACTTCCTTGCGATGCTGCAGAATGCGAATATCAGCTCCTGCTTTGTGACACGTCTGCCCGATGCCATTCAATGTCGCCATGATCTGGCTATCGACCTTGCGCGAATATGTCTGGCCGGTGACGGGGTGTTTCAGACTGAAGCCCATGACTTCCGTCACCATGCGATCCAGTTGTTCGACTTTGTCATGATCACCATTGAACAGCGTGAGAAAGGTCGCCTGAGTCCCCGTGGTTCCTTTGACGCCTCGAAATCGCAGCGTCGCAAGCCGGTGTTCGATTTCTTCCAGATCCAGCAACAGATCCCAGCACCAGAGCGTCGCCCGCTTTCCGACAGTTGTGGGTTGAGCGGGCTGAAGGTGCGTGAACCCCAGGCACGGCAGGTTGCGGTACTTCGCCGCGAATGTGGCCAATTGGTCGATGACCTGAACCAGGCGGCGACGAATCAGGATCAGACTTTCTTTGATCTGAATCAGTTCCGAGTTATCTGTGACGAAGCAGCTGGTCGCTCCGAGATGCACAATTGGTCGAGCATTCGGACACTGATCGCCCCATGCGTGAACGTGCGCCATGACGTCGTGTCGGAGTTCTCGTTCGTAGCGGTCTGCGGCGTCGAAATCGACGTTGTCGATATTGGCCCGCATTTCCGTGAGCTGTGCATCGGTGATCTTCAGGCCCAGTTTCTGCTGACATTCGGCCAGCGCGATCCACAAACGCCGCCATGTCGAATGCTTCTTCTGGGCTGACCAGAGGGTTGCCATTTCGCGGGATGCGTACCGCGTGATGAGCGGATTTTCATAAATGTCGTGGGACACGGTACGGGCTTTCAGAATAGATTCATGAGCGGCTCGGCGCTGGCGGTCTGTTGTTTTAGTGAATTTCTGTAGGGTGTGTGAAGCGTCAGCGAAACACACCATGATCTCAATCGACCCTTTGGTGCGTTGCGCTCCGCTTCACGCACCCTACGATTAAATCAACATTCCGCTTGCCGCCGGTAACTGTATCGTCTGTGTTTTGCAACAGTTACCGGTCGCTAGTGCGATTCCGCTCATACGTTAACATGATCCCTTACGATTTTCACCGACGGAAGTTGTATGAGAAGAGGCGGCAAAGAATGTCGCACAATCGGGATCTGCGGCGGCAGTGGGATTCAACCGCGTTGAATTGAGGCGTTGGTGGAATAAACTGTGATCTAAACTCCGTAACTCGACTCTCCAGAGTCGAGAACGTCGCCCCTGTGCTGCTCGACTCTGGAGAGTCAAGCTACGATCAACACACGAAAACACATTATGCCACGTTATGACGCCAAACGCATTGAAGCTTACTGGCAGCAGTATTGGGAAACGAATCAGACGTTTCGCACGGAGGACACCATTCCGACGGGTGATGCGGCAAAGAAGCCCAAACTCTATGTGCTTGACATGTTTCCATACCCCTCTGGCAGCGGTCTGCATGTCGGGCATCCCGAAGGCTACACGGCGACAGACATCGTCTGCCGTTACGCGCGGATGAAGGGCAAAAACGTGCTGCATCCGATGGGCTGGGATGCCTTCGGACTTCCGGCGGAAGAACATGCCGTCAAGACTGGCACGCATCCGCGTGAAACGACTGAACAGAACATTGCCACGTTCAAGCGTCAGTTGAAGATGCTGGGGTTCAGCTACGACTGGACTCGCGAACTCGCCACGACCGATCCG
>JAYUVA010000560.1:0-3271 GCA_043754375.1 Candidatus Kuenenia sp.
TCGCCTGTTCGCCTGTGCAGATGACAGTTACGAGTCTGTCGTGGCATTAATCGCTGATGACGGCTCGCAGTTTATCACACAGCGTGAATCTCCGCTCGATCCTCCCAACGTGTTTCTATACGCCACCGGGCAGGCGAGCAGAGCTTTGACAGATTTCCCCGACCCGATGCCCCAACTGCGGAGCATTCACAAAGAACTGGTCACTTACAAACGCAGTGACGGCGTGCCGCTTTCGTTTACATTGTATCTGCCGCCCGGACATGAGAAAGGCAAACCTCTGCCGACCATCGTGTGGGCCTATCCGCGTGAATTTAACGATCCGTCCACGGCGGGTCAGGTGTCCGGTTCCACGAATCGCTTCACTTCGATCAGTGGGATTTCGCACCTGTTTCTGCTGACGCAGGGCTATGCCATTCTGGACGAAGCCACGATGCCGGTCGTAGGCAGTCCGGAACTTGCGAACGACACGTTTATCGAGCAGGTCGTCGCGAGTGCTCAGGCGGCGATCGACAAGGCCGTGGAAATGGGAGTCACCGATCGCAATCGCGTCGGTGTGGGAGGGCACAGTTACGGAGCGTTTATGACGGCAAATCTGCTCGCTCATTCAACAATGTTTCGAACGGGTGTGGCCCGCAGCGGAGCATACAACCGCACGCTCACACCGTTCGGTTTTCAAAATGAACGCCGCACGTTCTGGGAAGCTCCGGAAATCTACATGACCATGTCACCCTTTGCGGCGGCTGACAAAATCAAGGCCCCGATATTGCTCATCCATGGCAACGCTGACAACAATCCCGGCACATTTCCCATCCAGAGTGAACGCCTCTACCACGCCATTCGCGGCAACGGCGGCACGGTTCGCTATGTCACACTTCCTCATGAATCCCACGGCTATGTCGCACGTGAATCCGTGGAACACACTTTGTGGGAAATGGTGACGTGGTTTGACCGATACGTGAAGGCTACGAAGAAATAGGGCTTGGAAAAACGGGTCAACGGCCACGAAGGCAATCATGGTGAAGACGTGAAGGAAGAATACTTTTACCTCGATTCCACACAACAACGGCGAACACATTCCCCTCCGCGTACGTTCCATGGTGGGTGTCATCCCTCTGTTTACGTCGATTATTCTGAGCGACCATGTGCTCGACAATCTGCCGGGATTCCGTCGGCGCATGGAATGGTTCATGGAACACCGCAGCGAGCGCCTGAAGAATATCACTTTTATGCAGCGATCAGCGGCGGCTGATGAAACTCGCCCTGCTCGAGGCTTGCGACTGTTGGCGATTCCAACCCGTGAACGCATGGAACGGATGTTAAAGTATCTGCTGGATGAAAAAGAGTTTCTGTCGCCGTACGGAATCAGGTCCATGTCGCAGATTCACGAAACACAGCCGTTCGTGTTTTATGTGGACGGGCACGAGCATCGAGTCAACTATGTCCCGGGCGATTCAGACTCATCCATGTTTGGTGGCAACAGCAACTGGCGCGGACCAGTCTGGTTCCCGCTCAACTATCTGCTCATTGAATCGCTCGAACGCTATGATGAATTCTACGGTGAGGACTTTCAGGTCGAATGCCCGACCGGTTCAGGCGTGATGATGACTCTCGGGCAGGTGGCTGAAGAATTGATGCGGCGTCAGATCAAGCTGTTCCTGCCTGATGAAGATGGCAAACGTCCGTGCCACGGAGAAGATCCTCGCTTCCAGCGCGACGCACACTGGAAAGATCTGCTGCTGTTCCACGAATACTTTCACGGCGAAACCGGCCAGGGCCTCGGAGCCAATCACCAGACCGGCTGGACCGCGCTGGTCGCGAAGCTGATCGGTAAACTTCACCGCCGCAATGCAGAAACCGCCGCAAGAGCGGAAGCGGCTGCATCAGCGGAATTGTAAACCTGCTCTGGCGAGCGGCATGCGTCAGCTTGCCGGTACCTTGGGATTCGCATTTCGTGCGCATAAGGGCGGAGAGAACTCAAAATTTCACTCGCCGCCAGATGCCCCGGCGGATGCCAGCACTATTGCTCTGCTGCGCATGCTGAATCCACGCCTTCAACGACGCTGCGATTCGTGAGAACGGGAGTTTTCGCTTTGAACGCAGCCACCTCAGCCGACGGATGCGACGTGAGAATCGCGAGATTGCTTCCTGTGGCAATCGTCGACCATCACGGTACAATAACAACCCCAGAAACTTCACCCCGTCGGCACTCATTCCCACATGCGTTTTGTGCTGATGCAGCTTCAGTCGCAACTGGCCCAATCGTTGACGCAACCTGTCACGCCATTCCCAAAGCTGATGCTTGTCATCACAGAAGAGCAACAGATCATCGGCATATCGAACATACCCCGGCACCTGCAGTTCCTCCTTCACAAAATGATCGACAACGTCCAGCAGCACATTGGCAAAAAACTGACTGGTGAGGTTGCCGATCGGAAGGCCACGCGGGCGGAGCGACGCAAAAAGATCGTCGCCAGGGAAAACATCGTTCGTCGCTTCGTCCCGGAGCACGCCGTCTCCTGACCCGACAATTAACCGAATCAATGTCATCAGACGATTATCGCGGATCTGCTTTTCAATGACGCCCAACAGGACCTCGTGATCAACGTTCGGGAAGAATCTCATGACATCGGTCTTCAAATAGTAACGGTATCGCCGGGAACATAACTTCCATCGGTGAGTTCCCGTTGGAGTTGCAGCAATTCCGATTCCCATGCAAAATCGAACGCGGCGGCCTCGGGTGTGGATCGCTTACGTCGCCGACACCGAGGGTACGCCTCAACCAGATTTTCCCAGGAAACCACCTGCGGCCACAGGCCACGATACGTGCGAGCCATGTTCGTCACTCAGTCCGCTGCGCTGGAAATAGACTACACAAACGAATGATTGATTTATTGCGTTGTCGCCGAAGTCGTGAGACTTCGGGGTAAATTGCGAAGACGTCCAAATTCTCACGAATTTGGTTACAAGCCACACGCGGTCGCGTATAAGCACCTCGGCAGAAGTAGTTTGGCATAATATCGTTTAACCGCGTAGGCAACGCCCCGCGATTGGCAGCGAAGCGCGGCCCGATGGGCACGCGGTTAAACGAAGGAACTTCTGCACTGGTGCTTAGCACGCCGGGACGTTCGCTGATTTCAGCTACCAGCCCCGGCGTGTCGCAGCGGCTTTGGCCCCGATCACTCCTCCGTTTGACCGCAGAAGCCGGGTACTCAGGATACAGATCGTGTCGTCCTCTTGGCACGGGCCGGGCGTACCAGAACCTCTGGCAGAC
>JAYUVA010000561.1:0-4446 GCA_043754375.1 Candidatus Kuenenia sp.
AAGCGCCGTTCCGGCAGGTCGGCCAATTGCCGGAACGGCGCTTCGCTTGGTCCGGCCTACCACAAAATCAAGCCTTGACAGAACACTATGAGGATTCACCATTCTGCCGACTGTCGATTTGCAGAACAAGGCGCCAGTTGAAAACATGTCCGATGCAGCTCAAATTCGACCAACAAAGCGGCTCATGCCGGTTTTGTAAGGGTTTTCAATCATCCAGCGTCGCGCGGCTGACGTCGAGGGCTACGAATTTCAGTAACTCTGAATCGCTCATCTCTGTCAGCAACGTTTCGCTGCCTTCACCGAGTACGTTGTCAGCGAGTTCCTGCTTGTCGCGGATCATCTGATCGATGCGTTCTTCCAGAGTTCCCTTGCAGACAAACTTGTGAACGAGCACGTTGCGTTTCTGGCCGATACGATAGGCTCGGTCGGTTGCCTGATTCTCCACCGCAGGATTCCACCAGCGGTCAAAGTGAATCACATGGGAGGCGGCGGTGAGATTCAGTCCCGTGCCGCCGGCTTTGACGGATATCACAAAGAACGGAACATCATCCCGTTCCTGAAACTGCTTCACCAGACCCTGTCGCTTTGCCACTGGCACACCTCCGTGCAGGACCAGACCAGGCTTTCGAAACTCCGCCGCAAGGAACTCAGACAGCGGTTCGCACATCGATTGGAACTGAGTGAACACCAGCACCTTTTCCTGGCGATCACAAATCGGTTCGCAAACGCTGCGCAGACTCTGGAACTTGCCGCTTTCGGCAGGATCAAATGCTTTCTGGTCCAGAAACTGATCGGGATGATTGCACAACTGCTTCAGCCGCATGAGCATCGACAACACCAGTCCGCGACGCTTGATGCCGTCGGCCTGCTTCAGCTGCTTTGCGACGTCGGCGACGAGTTGTTCGTACAGCACGGCCTGCTTCTTCGACAGACCACATTCGACTTTTATTTCGGTCTTGTCCGGAAGATCAGGTACGATATTCGGATCGGTCTTCATCCGCCGCAGGATATAAGGGCGCACCAGTTTTCGCAGAGCCGAAACAGCGCCAGAATTCTGCTGCTTCGTCATCTGCTTTACGAAATCGCGAAACTGCTTCACCGATCCCAACAGGCCCGGCACGCAGAAATCAAACAACGACCACAAATCACCCAGTTGATTCTCCACAGGCGTCCCGGTCAGTGCGATGCGTCCCGACGATTTCAGTTTACGCACCGATTTCGACTGCGCCGAACCGGCGTTCTTGATCGCCTGCGCTTCGTCCAGCACGACCATTCGCCAATGCACTTCAGTGGGCCATGTCGAACGACGGATCAATGTATAGGTCGTAACAACGACATCGAATCCGGCCAATTCCGTTGCCGGTTTTTTCGCGATTTTATCCAGAGTCGCTGCGTCACATTCGGATCGATGCGCCAGAAACACTTTCAGCTGCGGCGCGAATCTGTCCAGTTCCTGCTTCCAGTTTCCAATCAGCGATGCAGGAACAATCAGCAGAAACGGGGCGGCTCCATCACCAGAATTTGCCCTGCGATTCTTTGTCGCAGGCAAAGCTTTCCTGGCTTCTTTGAGCTGCAGGATCAGATCGATCACTTGAATCGTTTTGCCCAGCCCCATGTCGTCGGCAAGACACGCTCCGAGTCCCAATTGAGTCATGAACCATAGCCAGCGGACGCCGTCGGCCTGATAGGGTCGCAGCGTCGCATTCAATTCGATACCCGGGTCGCAGCCCATGATGCCATGCGGGTCACGGATCTGCCGGAGGATTTCCGCGAGCCACGCGCCAGACGTGACCGACGACCATTGCTGTATTTCGTCATCGACGGATTCAGACGTTTGCAACTGCGTCCCTGCAAGCAGCCGCATGCCTTCCAGAAACGAAATGCCGTCCGCGTGTTCCTGCTGCAACTCTTTCCATTGCGCAAGTGCCTGCTTCAGTTTTTGCTGATCGACTTCGACCCATTTCCCGCGGAGTAAGGTCAGTCCATCGGTCGCTGCCAACAGCTGTTTGCGTTCGTCATCCGTGAGCGGCGTACCATCGACTGCGAGGTTCGCTGAAAAATCCAGCAGACTGTCCAGCCCTACGGCGCTGGCGCGCTGATCACCGATGCGGACCTGCACCTGAGGTCGCGTGACTCTGCGTGACTTCCACCAGTCTGGAACTCGGACGCTCAATCCGGCCTCTTCCATCACCGCGACGTCGTTCAGAAATCGATACGCCTGCGACACGGACCATGCCTGAGGCTGAAAGATGGCCCGTGACGTCAGCATCTGGCCCACCACCTGGCTGCGACTTGCTGCGGCACGCACGGGGACGAGCAACTCCGTCAGCTTGGCCTGATCACGCTCCGCAGCATATTGTCGCAACGCTTCACCAAGCGGCAGATGCTGAACCTGCGACTTCGCCGACAATCGATGCGCGTAGGTTGCCAGAAACGCAAACGGCCGGTCAGGGTCTCGCTTGTTTTCCGCAAGGTGAAACGTAACCCGACCCAGCAGATGCGCATCCGGATTCAGCTTCAGCAGCAACCCGCGACATCCACCTTCGGTGTCATGAGCACGATGCAAAAATCCCGCGAGCAGCTCGATCCAAAGGGTCGTCAGCAACTCATTCGTCAGGAATTCCAGCCCTCGCATCGGAGGAGCGTCTGCCACCAGGACGGCGCGCGCCAGCTCGTCGGGTGGCGCAATGTTCGCCCCGCTGCTTGTGGACGTCGCAGCAGATTTCCCCGACTTCGCCGCTTTCTCCAATGCAGCAAAGCGTTCATCATCCAGTTGCGAGACCACCTTCAGAAATCGTTGTGCCCAGTTGCGCCAATACACAAATTCCAGCGGCAGAGGTATCTGGCTGTCAATGCCCGCCAAACACAACAACCCGCCCGCCGTCGATGTACTGAACGTGTCGCGCAATTCTGAAGCAACGGCGTCATCAATCGCGATGCCAGACAGAGAATCGTCCTGCGTATGGGTTTCCGGCTCACAGACAATCCGGCCCGATGGCGTGATGGCAATGACAAGTTGCATGAGGATTTATGGACTCTTCTTCTGGATGAGTGTCTGGGTTGTCGCCGTGGCGTGAGCTTGCGGACTGCGATGAAAATGACTGAAAATATCGAATTCCATGTGCTGGATGTTTGAACCACGAATTGACACGAATAATAACTATTCCAATTCGTGTCTCTGTGTGTTCATTCGTGGTTCCCAGTCCGGGAAACGGGCTTCGAACGGCGGATACTTAATAATTACAGTACAGTCTGGAAAATAGAACGGCAGGCTGAAAGCCTACCCCACTTTTTTTCTCGACAGATCACGACTTCACATGCCATCGGGCGTCCGTCGTTTGAGGATCAGCATTCGCAGGTCCATGACGTTTTCGGCGGCGACAGTTTTGGCTTTGATCGACAGAGAAATAATACCGGGACTCAGTGAGATTCTTCCCAGCTTCGTCCGGCCAAAATCTTTCACCAGCGATTCCGTGCGCGGCACGCGATCTTCTGCGGCACCGACAAGCGGCGATTCATGCGGGCGATCAATTGTCGCTGTGAGAACCGGAACAGCAATATTGCCGGATGCCAGAGTGAGCTCAATCAACGAACCGATCTGGTTCGCGTCGCACGTGTAGAGCACCTCAACATCAAAGTCGCCCGACTCCGGGACGTCGATATTCCACCAGACGCTGTCGTCCGTCGTTGTCCAGTTTGTGATGTACGAACAGTTCGGGTGGCGGCTTGAGTGTTTCAGGTTGGCACTCAGAATCGCGTCGCGGGCGGGAAGCAGTGTTGTGCGGTTGCCTCTGGAATCGGCGATGGTGGTTTCGTCCAGGTCCAGTCTTTCGCCACCGCTCGTGACATCTCGCACGCCGCCGCGCGGATGCCAGCGACCCGTGAGCATTTCAGCTCGCGTCGGCGAACACACGGGGCAGACGTAGAAGTGCTCAAACTGCGCTCCGGCCTTTGCGAGCTGGTCGATATGTGGCGTCGCGAGATTTGTGTTCCCGTGCAGGCTGAGATCACCCCATCCCTGATCGTCTGTCAGAATGATGAGCACGTTCGGTGGAGCGGCGGTGACGGAGATATTCATCAACAGGGTGGCAATGATCACCGGGAGAAGGCGACAGACTCTGCGCATGGCGATGGATTTCCTTTGCGACTGAGGGCAGATTCAGGAACTACACTTCGGCAGGAAATCAGTGGATTGAGTGCTCAGTGATGTCACTCCGCGATTCACAGTCCGCACAACAAACAGCACTGGGGATGTTGCTTGAGTCGGATCTCCCTCCATGCGGAATGTTTCGAAGCAATCGGCGGGCAATTCGGCGATCCATTGTTCCACAATTGCAGCTTCTTCCAGACCTCCTGCATGGCCACGGTAAGCGATGATTGTAACGGCTCCTTGCGGCAAAAGCATTTCGCTGGCGGACTGGATCGCGGCGCGCGTCGATGTTGGCA
>JAYUVA010000562.1:0-5163 GCA_043754375.1 Candidatus Kuenenia sp.
GAGTGATGCAAGGCGTCACAGTCCAGGCGACTGCTGCCGATCAAGGGCTGCTTGTTCCCTCCACTGTCTGCCATCATGAACTTCAGCGGATGCTGAAAACCATGCATCAGGCCAGTCCGGCCAGCGGCAGACATGCCTTTCGGGTGAACTCATTCGGCTGTCGCGGTGACGAACCGGAAGTCCCGGCACCCCAAGGATCCTATCGTATTCTGGTTCTCGGGGACGACAGTATCTGTGGCACAGCGGTCAATGAAAACGAAACTGTTTCGGCTCATTTGCAACAATTTCTGTTGAAGCAGACGCAGGCTCGGCTGGAAGTGATCAACTGCGGCATCCCCGGCTACTGTCCGCTCTTGTCGTGGCTGAAGTTCGAACATGATTTCGCGAAGCTCAAACCCGACCTTGTCATCCTGCATGTCGATATGACCGACATCGCCGATGACCAGTGCTATCGCAGTCTGCTGTTGAGTGGACACGATCACGCGGTGTGTTCCCATCCCGCTTTGCGGCTGAAACCGAGACCAGAAAATGTCCTGACCCATTTTGTCAGGCGGTCTGCAACGGGCAGTTGGCTGCTTGCGAGGGTTCGCGAGCAGGGACCTGAGATGCTTTCGATTTCCCCTGCTTCTTCCAACGCGAATTTATTCGAATGGATTACGGATGATCTGCCGGACATTCGTTTGCAGGTGAGTCACGCCCTGGAACCAATTTCCCGCCTGAAAGCATCGGTGGAAGCATCCGGAGGTCGTTTACTTGTCACCACGGCACCAGTGCTGTGGCAGGTTGTCCCGGGGGACGACGCGCCGCAATTGAGTCGTCGTTGCGGGATTCGCGGCACGACGCCTTTCCACGGCCGGTTTCCGTTTGAAGTCCTGCAGGCGTTTTGCAATCACAGCGGGATTCGATTCTGCGATACGTCACCGACGTTTAAAAATGGCGAGGATGGCCAGAAACTGTTCTCCACTGAAGCTCCCATCCTGTCACGAATCGGAATGGCGCTTTATGCTCGTGAAATTGCCCGCTACATCATCACACATCCTCCGTCTGACTGGTGAGTCGCACGAAAAAAAGCCAGCCTCAATTGGAATGCACTGGCTGAAAGCATATATCTCTTTTATCAGATCAGTTCCTGCGCCGTTCAGCCCACAAGGCCCACAGAATATGAAGAGCGCTTTAGAAGCCGCCGAACAGTATTTCGTTGAAGCTGCTTCGGTGTTGGATTTGTCGTCCAGCATGAGAACACTGTTGATGACTCCCGAACGGGAAATCAAAGTCCAGGTACCGATCAAACGCGACAACGGCGAGATTGCCACATTCGTCGGCTACCGCATGCAGCACAACAGCGCACGCGGCCCCATGAAGGGTGGCTTACGCTATCATCATGAAGTCAACGCCGAGGAAGTGCTGGCACTGGCTTCGCTGATGACATGGAAAACTGCTGTCGTTGATATTCCCTACGGCGGTGCCAAAGGCGGCATCAGCGTCAACATTAAAGAGATGTCGATCGACGAACTTGAACGACTGACACGCCGCTTTGTCGATGAACTGCACGATCTGTTCGGCCCCGATAAAGACATCCCCGCACCGGACATGGGCACCAATGCGCAGACGATGGCGTGGATCATGAATCAGTATCAGAAATTTCACGGATTCAGTCCTGCCTGCGTCACCGGGAAGCCGGTCGAACTTTACGGAGCCGAGGGGCGTGAAGAAGCCACCGGTCGCGGCGTAGGGACGCTGACACTGGCGACGCTCCGCAAGACAAAGCGCCCGATTGAGTCCGCGACGATTGCGATCCAGGGATTTGGCAACGTGGGATCATTCACGGCGGCCTATCTCGAAAAAGCCGGCGGCAAAGTTGTTGCCATTTCCGATGTCAGCGGTGGGGTGTTCAATCCAATGGGGCTTGACGTGACAGCTGCCCTGGAATGGGTTAAAGCCAAAGGCAGTCTGGCGGAATTTCCCGGCGGAGAACGTATTTCCAACGAAGAACTGCTGTTGCTGGATGTGGACGTGCTCATTCCAGCCGCGTTGGGTGGTGTTCTGACAGAAAACAACGCTCACGACGTGCGCGCGAAACTGATTATCGAAGCAGCCAACGGACCGATAACTCCTGAAGCCGATGCCATCTTCCGGAAACGGGAAATTCTGGTGCTGCCCGATATTCTTGCAAATGCCGGCGGTGTCACTGTGAGTTACTTCGAATGGGTTCAGAACCAGCAGTATTTTCGCTGGGATCTGCGGCGCGTGCGTGAGGAACTGGAGAATACTCTCACGCGTGCCTTTGATCGCGTCTGGGCAACAGCCGAAGAAAAGAAAGTTCCGCTCCGCACTGCCGCCTATCTGCTGGCCATTGGTCGCGTTGGTCGCGCAGAAATCCTCGGCGGCATTTGATTGTGTTATACTTCTCGCGAACAAAAGTGGAGCTACAACAAAACATTTCAATCAGACCAGCGCAGTGTTTATACCTCAGGCGGTTGAGGATGGCACAATCGTTTAACCGCGTGGGCAACGCCCCGCGCTTTGTATTTCAAATCTCAAATACGAAATCTCAGTTAGAACAATCGCGGCCCGCTGGGCACGCGGTTAAACGAGTCAATGCCAACCGTGTGAGGTATAACACGCTTGCTGATCGCAGAATCCCTATGAATGAATCACTGACTTATGCCCGACAGCTTGCTCAGAACGCCCGCACCGCCGCGTCTGAACTTGCTCCGATTGCCGCCAGTCGCAAAAACGCCTGGCTACAGAGTGTCGCGCGCACGCTCCGCGACGACACGGTCGCAATCGTCGCCGCCAATGCCAGGGATCTGGAGGCTGGCGTGCAATCCGGTCTGAACAGCGCGATGCTCGATCGGCTGAAACTGACACCTGATCGAATTGAAACGCTTGCCAGCGCCGTTGAACACATTATCACTTTGCCCGATCCTGTGGGCGAAATTATTGAAGGCCAGCGACGCCCGAATGGCCTGTTTGTCAGTCGCGTCCGAGTTCCTCTGGGCGTTGTCTTCTTTATCTATGAATCGCGGCCCAACGTCACGATCGATGCTGCTGCGTTGTGCGTGAAAAGCGGCAATTCCGTCATTCTGCGTGGCGGCAGCGAAGCCATTCACAGCAACCGGGCATTGCAGGCGGTGATTGCAAAGACGCTGGTGGCCGCAGGGCTGCCGCAACACGCTGTGCAGCTTGTAGAATCCACGGATCGCGCGATCGTCGGACACCTGCTGTCGATGGGAAATCTGATCGACGTCACAATACCACGTGGCGGCAAGTCGCTGATCGAACGCGTTGCACGGGAAGCCACGATGCCTGTGATCAAGCACTTCGATGGCATCTGTCATGTTTACGTGGATGCGCGTGCTGACGAACAGATGGCCGTTGATATTACGATCAACAGCAAGTGTCATCGGCCGGGCGTCTGCAACGCTGCCGAAACACTCCTGATCCACCGCGATGCCGCACAAACGTTATGGCCCCGACTTGCAGGGGAATTACAAAGCAGGGGCGTTGAACTGCGATGTTGTCCGGCAAGTCTCATTTTAATGGAGTCTGACCCTCTAAGAACGGTTGACCCCATTAAATCAACCTGCAAAGCAGCGACGGATGACGACTATGCCACCGAGCATCTGGATCTGATTATGTCAGTGCGAATTGTGGACTCGATCGAGCAGGCGATTGAACATATTCGCCGCTACGGATCGGCGCACACAGATGCCATCGTGACAAACAGCGTTGCTTCGTCGATGAAATTCGAAGCGGAGGTCGATTCTGCCGCCGTCGTGATCAACGCCAGCACGCGGTTCAATGACGGCGGGGAACTTGGGATGGGTGCCGAAATCGGCATCAGCACCGACCGCTTCCACGCCCGCGGCCCCTGTGGCCTCCGCGAACTTACGACCTACAAATTCATCGTACGCGGTGAAGGTCAGATCCGAACGTGAGTCGCCCGCCGCGATCGATACCACAGATATAAGACCACAGACACAATTCCGACCACCGCACGTCGTGCAGCAGGCGTGCCTGATGACCGAAGTGCTGAAGGAATCACAGTGAGTTTGCCCGCGAATGACGCGAATCGGCGCGAATAAAATCAGCCAAACATTCGCGTTGATTCGCGCTATTCGCGGGCAGTGTTCATTTTTCTTGCGGACACGCGGCATCCAAAATGAACAGTGACTCGCAAAATCCCTGGCGAAACACGCCTTGTTGAGCCGATACACCCCCGATTGATCCCTGGTGAAGTCCGGGCTCTTTTCTCAGCAGGAAAATTGTTTCTGAACCATTGGTATGCTTGCTTTACAAGCCGGAGCGTCTGTCGTTATACTGCCCGGCTCTTTACATGGAAAATCTATACAAACGTCCAGTTTCCCAGCCGATATGACTTCGATTGGCGGACGTTGCGGAGATTAAAAATGCCAAAACAGAAGACACATAAGGGAATGAAACGCCGGTTCAAGGTGACAGCGACCGGTAAGGTAACGCATCGTAACGCGAATCGCGGCCACTTTCTCAGCCACAAAGGTGGCAAGCGTACGCGTCAAATGCGAAATGACAACATGGTTATTGGGGCGGAAGCGAAGTTGATTGCGGCCGCGATGGCTCCGGGAATGTAAAGCGACGAGGATCGTCGCCCGACGAGGATCGTCGCCCGCTGATTGCCATGTAAGCGGTCAGTCGGAAAAGTATTTAACTTTAAGTTCTGATAGTTTGGTCTGAAGGTCCGGTCAAATGCGTGTTCGCCTCGGGAAAGCCCGTCACCGTTCAAAGAAGCGTCTGTTCAAGGAAGCACGCGGCAATGTGGGAGGTCGCAGCAAGCTGCTGCGAACCGTCAAAGAAACCCTCGTCCGCGCCCGCGCGTTTGCGACTCGCGACCGTCGTACCCGCAAGCGTGAATTTCGCGCTCTGTGGATCACTCGCATCTCCGCAGCTGTGCGTGAACAGGGTGTGTCCTATTCCGTATTTATGAATGGTCTGTTGTTGGCCAACGTAGGACTGAATCGGAAGCAGTTGAGTGAACTGGCAATCTCCAATCCTGAAGTGTTCAGTGAGATCGTAGAAATCTCCAAAAAGGCTCGCAGCGCAGTCTCTGCTGCCTGATCGAACGTCAGCACAATTGAATTTCTGAATCGGGCGAGCTTGCTTTACGGCAGGCATCGCCCGTTT
>JAYUVA010000563.1:0-5224 GCA_043754375.1 Candidatus Kuenenia sp.
GGCTTCTATGGATCCCGTTGGGCTTGGTTGTGCCTGGCGGGCTTTGGGCTTCAGGAAGCAAAAAAGCCCGGAAACGCCGTCGAAGACAGTTTTCCGAGCTTTTTTGCTGAATTGCGAGAGGGGGGAGTTGAACCCCCACGCCGTTTAAGGCACAGGATCCTAAATCCAGCGCGTCTGCCAATTTCGCCACTCTCGCGTTTTAATCGGCGACAAATCGGAACACCGGAAATCTAACCCTCCGCAGTTCCTCAAATCATCGCCAGCCGCATTTGAGCCGAATGGTGGCACATCAATCGTCCGATTTCAACCCCTGGATCACGCCGCACTTCCGGTTTCGCAAGGACAGGCCGCTGGTTCCACCCGGCGGGAGATGTACAGATCCTCCAACCCCGCCGTTCGATACAAGCGGACGAGTGAACATGTTGTCGAATGACAACAAGCCCCGTCGTTTCAAAGTGGCACCAACGTTTCTGCCACGAATTGAAGTCGCGGAGTACTCGCATGGTGAGTTCTTGAACTAGGTTCACTTTGAACATCGTCAGGTCTCGGGAAAGAGACACCTGACCGACCATGCAACCTATAACGGAATCTGGTGTGATTTCCCCCACAAATCATCGAGACGTGGTTATACGCCTTTCGGAGTCAAATCTCCGATTCAGCGAAGGCAGGACTGCCCAGGCAACGATCCTGGTGATCGATCACGATCGCGTCACTCGGGACGCCGTATCATGCCTGCTGACCGACAATGCATACGAAGTGCGAACGGCAGAATCAGGTGATGCCGGGCTCGATCAGCTATGTGATGCGCTACCGGACCTGGTACTGCTGACCATGAATCTGCCTGGGCAGGACGGAATTGAAATTCTGCGAACGATCCGACAGCAGCATTCTGAATTGCTGTTGCCGGTCATTATGGTCACGGCAGAAACCGAGCCCCAGCAGGGTGTGAGGGCATTCCGCGAGGGAGCGAGTGATTTTCTGACCGGACCATTTGAGGACGAAATCCTGTTGGCCCGCATCTCATTGCACCTGCGGCACAGGCAGGCGCGCGAGGAACTTCAACACAGCCGGGAACGCTACGCTCTCGCCGCTCAAGGTGCCCAGATTGGTCTGTGGGATCTGGACACTCTGCGACAACAGATCTTTCTGTCATCCCGGTGGAAAGAACTCCTCGGGTTTGCGGATGACGAACTCGATTCCAGAATACTGACATGGCTCGACCGGATGCACCCCGACGATCGGGATTCATTTGTGGACATGATCAGCAACCCGGATTCGCTTGACGACGGGCGTTTTGACTGGGAACTTCGCATGCGGCACCGCGACGATTCTTATCGCTGGATGCTCTGCAGTGGCATCATGCAGTTCGACGCAGACGGGGCCGTCGTCAGACTGGCGGGTTCACTGGCCGATGTCACGGAGGCCAAGGTTCGCGATGTACTCACCGGGCTTCCGAATCGACTCCTGTTCGAAGAACAACTGTCAAAGGTCATCAATCTGGATGAAAACAGGTATGGTTCGAGCGCTGTGCTGTTTCTGGACCTCGACGATTTCAAAAGCATCAACGACAAACTCGGACACGACGCCGGTGACCTGCTGCTGTGCAGTGTGGCCCGCAGACTCGAAAGCTGTCTCCGCGGATCGGATGTGATTGCCCGACAGAAATCCGGATGGTCGATCGCGCGTCACGGAGGTGACGAATTCACTGTCCTGCTGCATCAGCTTGGTTCACGGGCTGATGCGGAACATATCGCCGAACGCATTATCGCCGCGCTCGCTGAGCCGTTCCTGATTGGCACCCGCGAGGTGCTGATTGGTGTCAGTATCGGCATTTCTTTCGGTGGTGCCAACGGAAAAACACCCGCCGACGCCATTCGGGAGGCCGATACGGCAATGTACAATGCAAAGACCAACGGACGGAGTCGGTATTGCATTTTCGATCCTGAAATGCAGGCCGGTGCCACTGCAAAACTGATGTTGGAAAACGATCTGCGTGAGGCAATTCGCAATGATGAATTCTTCCTGGTTTATCAGCCAATCGTGCGACTGTCGTCTGGTCGGATTGAGGGCTTCGAAGCGCTGTGCCGATGGAAACATCCTCGCAAAGAAAACATCGGGCCGGACATTTTTGTTCCGCTGATCGAATCGCTGGGTCTTACCAGCCTCCTTGGTCGCGCAATTCTCGACGAAGCGTGTGAAGAAGTTCTGAAGTGGAATGATCTGGCTTTTGGCGGCCAAAATCTCAGCGTCACGGTGAACTGCTCGTCAGCAGAGTTTAGTCAGCCGGGATTCAGACATGACGTATTGTTCACCATCACCCGGGTCGGCATCGACCCGCGCACTCTGCGACTGGAAGTCAACGAAGCCGCGCTGCTCGGCAAACCTGAACAGACGCGCACCGTCATGAACGAACTTCGCGATCTGGGAATTCGTATCGGGCTGGACGACTTTGGCACCGGGTTTTCTTCGCTGGCCTTTCTGCACCGCATCCCGCTGGACCAGCTCAAGATTGATCATTCATTTGTCCACAAAATGCTGAACTGCAGCGAGACCCGCGACGTTGTGCGCACGATTATCAACCTCGCCCAGAATCTGAACCTTGATGTTGTGGCCGAAGGTGTTGAGACAGCAGAACAACGCGACCTGCTCTACGAAATGGGGTGCTCCCACGCGCAAGGGTATCTGTACGCCCAGCCGGTTCCCGGATCCGAAGTACCATGCGTGCTCGCAGGCAACCAGAAGTTGCCGTCTCTACCGCGAACGATGGCAAGTCCCGACCGCGAATCATCACGCATCGAAACGCAATTGCAGAATCTCGGCCACCTGATGAGTCAACCGTGATGCGTAACCCGCAATTCATTACGAATGCGATACATCGGAGCAACCTCGCGGGCCATCTCCTGAGCCTGCTGCTTTTCATGCCATGAGATCACAACGCCGAACAGTTGCAGTTCGCTTTCGCAGATGTGGACTCGGATCGGTCTCAACATCCGACCCAGCAATCGGCCCTCCAGACGCCTGGCGAGTTGAATCGCCGAGTGCGATCGGTCGTCGATCAGTGCTGAGGTTCTGAATTCGGGACAACGAAGCATGACACATCAACATTCTTGTAAGGTACTCAGACAAGCCATCGTCGTGATGATTGGAATGATCGAACCGTTCTTCGTTGATCGACGTTATGAACAGATTGAGATTTACAGATCGGGCGACAGGCGAGTCAACACATACTGCTGAGTGCGTTGTGGCTGAAGGTTTAGCGCGGCGATTGTCGGTGTCCGCATGTGGCGGTGACACTCAGCGCAGGCCATCGTCATGCGTACAAATCCCAGAGAGACGCCTTCCGCATCGCGCGCGGTTGCCATGCGATCCATGAACTCGACCGCCGCCACAAAATCGGCCGTATCCTGAACGAAACGAGGACTTGCCATCTGCTCCCAGATTTCTTTGTGACTGAGCGCAACCATCTGCCGGGACACCTCATGCAGCTGTTCAAAATCTTCGCGTGTCACGCCTTCCAACGCCCCCTTCGCAGCCGTGAGTTTTTGCTCCATGAATTCATCCATCGCGGCTTTGGATGGAGGTGCGGCGATTTCATCCTGGACAGGCTCTGGCGATGAAGCCTCAACGCTGATTGGTTGTGTGAGCGCGATCAAAGCATACGTTACCATGACCACGACCACCCCTGCCTGAAGTCCACCGATCGCCGAAAACCGTGGCATCTGAAGCTCCTTGCCGACTTGAAAGTTTTACCGGGCCAAAACCCCGAATGTTGTGTGCAGCGAAAAGTCTGCACACGGCGTGCCAAGTGCAGTGTTGTGACCGCCGAGGCGACTATTCGGCGTATTTCCGGGACTCCGGCAACATTGTGACATCATCGACTGGCAACGAATCAGCCTCCGAATGCGCAAATGTTACAATTTGTTCGGGAAAACAATTGCTGAGGCCTTCCACACTGTGCGTATGTGCGGATTCCGACCTTGCGGTGTGCTAAACCGTCGCATGAGCCGACGATTAAGTAACCAGATCCCTACAGCACTAACTGTTCTGCCCTGAACACCGGACCTTCGACGCACGTGCGGCAGTAGTCCCATGAACCATCAGGCTCGACGACTTTGGTGACACAGCTGAAACAGGCACCAAAGCCGCAGGCCATGGGCGTTTCCAGAGACAACCAGCATGGGACGGCCTGTTTTTGACAGATTTCGGCGACGGCCTTCATCATCGGTTCGGGGCCGCAGCAATAGACGTGGACTCCATCCTTCTCCGGTGCCAGTTGGCGCTTCAGCAGATCGGTGACAAAGCCGTGATGACCGAAAGAGCCATCGTCGGTAGCGATTCTCAGGTCCAGTCCGTCGATCGTGAACTCCTCCACACCCGCGAGGTAGTTCTTTGATCGCACTCCGTAGCACAGCGAAACGGATTCCGGTCGCCACGTCATGTGCCGCGCGGGGCTGCCGTATGTCGCCAAACCAAGCGATTCGCGAACAACGCCAAGGAATGGTGTTTGCCCGATACCACCCGCGACGCAAATCAGGTGGCGGCAATCCGGAATCGGAAAACCATTTCCCAGCGGCCCCCAGATGCTGACTTCCTCGCCATCTGACCACTGACTCATCAGCGACGTCAGCTTTCCGACTTTTACGAATCCAAATTCCACGCCTGCGGGTTTTCCGTCAGCATCGCAGTAGACATCAAATAACGCAAACGGTCGCCCCAGCAACGGATCACTGCCTGTCGCCGGCCGAATCATAAAGAACTGCCCCGGCGTAATGTTCGTCGCCAACACCGGCGCATGAATTTTCACGGCCCATGTGTCGCGGGCCATCTGACGAACTCCTTCGACCCGTGCGATGTGCTGCTTCGCGCATGACATCATTCCGGGAAGAGTTATTGCGGAAGAATCATTCATTTTGTCTTGGGACGGGATCGAAAACAAGTTTCGCCTTTCGCTCCGGAAAAGCACTGTGTTTCGCAACTTTCGCGGAGCGAAAGGCGACACTCAGGAATCAATCGGTCCTTTTCCTTTCAGCTTTGAAACCGGCAACGAATGCCGTCAGTTGATGAAGAGACCAACGCCAACACCAATCAATGCTCCAGGCAAAATGGACTGCCTGATCCCTCCTGAAGAAATAAGCGGAATTTGTTGAACTTCTCTGTTGGAAACCAAGACCATTGTCAAACGCATCGAAGCCCCCTTTCGAGCGAAGAATGCTTGCAATCGCCT
>JAYUVA010000564.1:0-7445 GCA_043754375.1 Candidatus Kuenenia sp.
TCGCCGGGATCTGCCCCGTCAACGCCTGACGGAAACCGCGGCTCGGCCAGAAAGCGAAATGTCCGATTGGTGAATGCCACACCTGGCGCAACTCCGGACACCTGATCCGCAAGCTCGAGCGCAGCCGAGTCCGCGTAGTAAGCCGTATTTCGCGCCTTGGCGACTGCGACGTCGATTGAGAACACCGTGGCATCCGGCATTCGATAAAGACCCAGAACTTCGCCCGTCGTATCTGTCACAGCAAAGACCATCTGAGTACGGGAACCGACTGGCACGCGGATGGCCGCTCGGGTTTTCTCTGCGGCCGCGATCCCCTGACTGATGATCTGATCGACTTCGGCCCCCGTGATTCCCACGCCACTTCTGGGAGCAACCAACCACCCTTCGGGAACGGCCTTACCCATGAGATAGAGATCACCGACAGAGTTTACCTGATGATCAGTTCCATTGATGGTCCCGGTGCCAAGGCTGTGACCAAAGCTGACCAAATCTCGAACTCCCTGAATCCCGGGGGTCGGACCAACAATTTCCAGCTCGATTCCCACCAGTGTGATATTTCCAAATGGCAGGTCAAAACGACTTCCAGGGATCACAGCAACTGGCGGATCACATTCTACGGAAGCCGCACCCTGGCTACCGCCTGCGGCAGCAAAAGCAATATATTCGGCTTCCAGCGCGAGCGGTGCATTTGTGCGTTCATATTCTGTCTGCCCGATCCCGGCCACAAATCCCTGTTCATGCGTGGCAAAACCATCTGGCCCGGGAAAGAACACACCGATTCCTCCGACCAACGTATCACCAAAACCATCCATGTCCGAATCGGCGAATAGCGGGACGCCGCCTGGCAGCGTCGCAATCCCGCGCGACTGCTGCGTCGGTGCAAGTCCGGAGGCAAAACCCCAGGACTCCGGTGCCGGAATTACTTTTCCCGGCAGAAAATCAGCGCCAAATCGGGAACCGAGCGCGATGTCATCTCCTGCGCCGTCCTCACGGATTCCGTTAGCACCCGCATGAATGAGACTGTCGCGATTGGTGTGTTCAATGGCAAACAAATCGACTGGAGGTGTGTACAGAATTTCTGGCGGGAAGTGTCCTCCAGGCCCGATCGGCGCCACGAAGCCAGGGCCTCGCATTGTCGGATCAGCGCTGTTGGGATCCGCTTCGACTTCCCGCTGAGTGACCGTTGACTGGCTGATGAAACGCACGGTGCGAGACGTAAGTGGCCCGACAGTTCCCACGGCGGGGTCTCCGCTCGCAAAGAACGCGGCCGTTCGCGCCTTCGCGACTGCGCCATCAATCATGAAACTCAGAACCTGGTCATTCGGTGCCACGACGCCCGCTTCGGCTCTCACTCCCAGAATTGTTCCATTTCGATCAACGACGGCAATAATCGCGTCTTCACTTGAGGTGGCTGCGGACGCTCTGTCAAGAAGCAGTTTTACGTCCGCTGTCGTGATTTGCGGATCCATCATCGGATGCACGTCAATCGCGTATGATCCCGGTGTCGGCGTCTGTGACTGTGAATGGTCAACTGCGGATGTCGTTGGCACAGGTGCTGCCTGAACGATCTGTGCAATCGCGGCCGCCGAGAGTTCGCCCGTATACTGGCTGTTCATGATTCCCAGTCCACCGATCGTGTCCTGGTATCCCAATGCATGTCCTGTTTCGTGAGCCACAACGGTAAAGAAGTCGTGTGTGCCGGAGGGATTTCCGTTGCCAATCTGCGTATCCCACGTTTCCTGATGATCCAGCCAAACAGCTCCACGAACCGCTGATTGTCCTTTGAGTCCTGTGGAATTGCCGCCGCCAAGTCCCAACGTTCCACCAGGTCTGCTTTCAAAGTCCAGGGCGAGCAGATCACCGACGCCAATGTTCAGAATCCTGTCGCTGGCGGCTTCGGTGTCGCGGACAAATGTCAACCGGTGATTTGCTGCGTCTGACCAACTGTTCAGAGCCGCCACCGCAATGCGTTGCTGGTCAGGATTGATCTGATTTCGAAATCCGGACTGATCGCGGAAGTCGTAGCGGATTGAAAACGGCTCATTGCCATTTTCCGAGCCGGATTGCCAGGACACGCAGCTCTGCAACTGGCTTGAGTCAGAGTTCGATGGGGCGTTGCTGCCGACGGGACTCAACGGAAGCGGAATGTTGCCCAACCCACCGAGGCATAACCGATCTTCCAACTGCTCGATACCCGCCTGGCGTTGAACACGAGTAGCCCGGTCGTTTGGGCTCTTTCGGGGGGAGAAAAACTTCCGAAACAGCATGATTCATTCCTGTTCTGAGGCGTGTCCGTCTTGCCTCACCGTTGCGATCGGCAAACTCACCGCAATCGCTTGAGTCAGATTTTAAAATACAAAGAAGTTGGATAAACTTCACGGCTCGTGATGATGTCGAAGCCGGTGGTCCAGGGATGTCAAATGTCGGTGAAAGAGCGAAAGCGGATTCTGATTCTCGGCGGTGGCTTTGCGGGCGTCTACACGGCAATGTATCTCGACAAGCTGCTGCGTTCTGAGCCGAGTGTTGAAATCGCTTTGGTCAGTCGCGAAAATTACTTCGTGTTTCAGCCCATGCTGCCGGAAGTAATTTCAGGGAACATCGGAATACTCGATACCGTCAGCCCGATTCATCGTTTGGTGCCACGATGCCGACTGTACATTCGGGAGATTGAATCGATCAATCTCCCGAACCGGCAGGTGACTTTAGGTCCCGGATTCTGGCCACAGTCTCATGTGCTCGACTTCGATCATCTGGTGCTGGCGTTCGGGACTGTCACGGATTTTCGGGGTATCACCGGGCTTCATCAACATGCGTTGCCGTTTAAGAACCTTGCAGATGCAGTCCGATTACGAAATCACCTGATTCACGTTCTTAATGAAGCCGAGATCGAATCCAACCTGGCACGTCGTCAGCAATTGCTCACTTTCGTTGTCGCGGGCGGTGGATTTTCGGGTGTCGAAGTTGCTGCGGAGATGAACGACTTTGTGCGGCACATTGCAAAGCGGTGTCGCGGTTTTTCCGCAACCGACATTCGGGTCGTACTCGTGCATTCGGGAAAACAGATTCTTGAACGTGAAGTCGGCCCGCGGCTCAGCGCCTATGCGCAGAAAATTCTGCAGCGCCGCGGTGTGGAATTGTGTCTTGAGAATCGACTGCAGACGGCGACTCCGGACGCGGCAATTCTGAGCAGTGGGATGAGAATTCCAACGAAGACGCTCGTTTCAACTGTTCCCTCGTTTCCCAACCCGCTGATTGATACGCTTGACGTCAGGAAAGAAGGCGGCCGCATTGTGGTGGATGGACACCTTGAAGTTGTCGGTGCGGAAAATATCTGGGCCCTTGGTGACACAGCGCGTGTTCCAAATGCCGCTGACAACGAACATTGTCCACCGACTGCCCAGCATGCGATCCGACAGGCAAAAACACTGGCGCACAACATTGCTGCGAGAATCCACGGCCGCGAACCAAAAGTGTATCGCTTTCCGGGGCTCGGAAAGATGGGGTCGCTTGGACATCACTCGGCGGTCGCAGAACTCTTTAACCGCATTCATATCTCCGGTTTCCCGGCGTGGGTGCTCTGGCGCACCGTGTACTGGTGGAAACTGCCCGGGTTCGATCGCAAATTGAAAGTTGGCTTCTCCTGGCTCCTGGACCTCCTGATCCCACCGGAAACGGTACAGCTCAGAATCGAAAGCAGTTCTGCTCTCGCACAATTGCACTTCGAACCAGGCGAGATTGTTTTTCGTAAGGGCGATCTGGGCGACTCGCTCTACATTATTTTGCGAGGCGAAGCTGAAGTCATTCTGGAGTGTGACCCGGCGGATGACTCAGTGTCCTCCGGTGAAAATGTGGAGCGACTCGCGACACTTGGGGCTGGCGAGTATTTTGGTGAGATCGCCTTGCTCAAACAGAGGACTCGAAGTGCCACCGTCCGTTGTACAAAAGCCCTTGACCTGCTGGCATTGCCGCAGGGACAGTTTCAGGCCTTGACGACGAATCTGCCCGATTTCAAGAGCAGCTTCGAACTGGTAATGGATCTTCGCATGAAGCGCGAAGCAAAGACCGACCGTTCTTAGCTGGTGCTTTGTCATGCATTCATTGATGGGTAGCGTGCCACTGGCTTTGCCAGTGTTCCCCAGCGGTGATGAGTGAAACAACTGGCGAGCGGCAGGCGTCAGCCTGCCGGTACAAACGCGAGGTACCGGAAGGCTCACGCCCAATGGCATTCGATTTGCGACATCTGTTAACTCCGTGTCGCCTTTTGCTCCGCAAAAGTCGCATGACTTTCGCGGAGCGAAAGACGACACACGAAAAAGGGCTTGCCACGATCACTCGTGGTAAGCCCTTTGAAGGAATCTGATCTGCTGGCCAACTGACGTCACTAAAATTCAGCGGATCGTCAGCGGGATCACTGCACGGAATTTGGATACCGTCGAGCGGTCGTCGTTCGAGGAGGCTGCGACCAGGACGCTTGCTGGATGGGTGGCCGCCCATTGAACGAATTCGGAACAATCTGCATGGCGGCCGAAGATGGTCCAGTGAATTCGTGATCTCCGGTAATGTCTCCGGCAACCATCGGCCGGGCATAGAGTGTTCCGGGCATCGTGCCGCCGATCGATGGTGACATGGATCGCTGAGTCGGCATGGCCTGGAACTGCTGTGGCATCATTTGAACGGTCTGCCAGCCGGACGACTGTGGCATGGCCATCATCTGCGGGTGGTGCGTGAAGTTGCGTGATTGTGGCTGACGGGACATGGCCGTTGCGTAGGCGGATCGAGCCGCGATTGCCTGTCGGTAGCTCGGATTGTTCCATGCGGTCGAATCACCAGGATTCGAGTACCAGCGGCTCATCGCCGTGTATGGGGCAATATTGTGCGGCTGTCCCATGGACATCCGGGACATCGGCATGGAACCGGGCGACATCAGCATAGTGCTCTGTGGCATTGCCGGAGCACCAGATTCATATCCCGACTGCGGAATCCCGCTGCCTGAGCCACAGCAGCCTGAGCCAGAGTTCATATCCTGATACCCGGCACCCTGCATCATTTCGGCACCCTGCATGTACTCGGCACCAGGCATCATTTCGGTGCCCTGCATGTACTCGGCACCAGGCATCATACTACCCATGTCACCGCCGCAGCCACTGCAGCCACCAGCACCGCCGCAGCCATCGCCACAGCCAAAGTCCATCATAGGATTCTGCATCAAAGGCATCTGCATTGCAGGCGCCGACATGGCGTAGTGTGTTTGCGGGACCATCATGGTCCGGGGCCGAGGAACCCAAACTCTTTGCCAGCGCCAACGCCCATGGTCCACGGTCATCGGTCGCCATGTTGTCACAGGTACCTGAGCCGGCTGATAATGCATTGATGGCTGCGGCATACACTGTGATCCGCATGGATCGTTGCAGTTCCCGCCGTAAGGATTCATCATGCCCGGCATCGGCATCTGACAGGGTCCCTGATTCTGCCACTGCGCCTGATACGGCATCTGATACGGGTTCTGCATTGGCGGAGCCAACGGCGCGACCATCGGAGCAGTCATGCCGCATGAAGGTCCATGTGCCGCGAACAGCGGGCAGGGAGCAAACCATGAACACGGATTCAACAGATGCGGGAAGACCGGATGATAGCAGGAGATCGGCCGCCCGGGATAATGTCCGAGCGTTCCCTGCTGGTTCCGCAGGTAGCCATAGCCGAGCCAGTCATCAATGCACCGGCTGACGCCATACGGATTGGGACCATAGCCGTAGCTATTACCCGTGTTTGGATAGCCATAGTGGCCGCCGTTGGAGCCGCCGCAACCGCCGAACAGCCAGTAAAACGGATCAAGGATCGGTATGTAGATGCAGGCACTGGCGGTCGATGTCATGGAACACAACAGAGCGATCGTCAGAAGCCACGTTCTGATGCGGAGTCTCATATAGGTTTCCTCGGAGAGTCAGAGAGGATTGAGGAGACGACAGGCAACCGGGCGAATGCCGGAGAGAGATCCTGTCGTGAGGTGAGAGCCGAGGAAGTTAAGCGCTGAACGTCATCGGGAAAATTCGAAATTGACTCAAGTTCGGAGGCAAATCATATTCGGATCAACCTGAATAATGCTGTTCGGCTGCTTTCGCCGTTTACCACAATCGACCGGCAAGCAACCACAGGACGATCAGCACCAGAGTCGTGACCACGATCGGCAAAATCTGCCTTCGCCAGGCAAAAGTTGCCGATCCGAGTGTTCCGGCATCCGAGTGCAGAGGCGACTCATGAGGATCAAACAACTCCACCACGATTGAACGCCTCGACGTGGTGGCGGCATTGCGGTGATCCACCAGCGGCATCGAATCCTCGCCGGTGCCTATCAGAATCTCACCTAAACGCCCCTGAAACTCCCGGGCGCTGACAGGACGCTGAGCCGCACGGGATGCACTCGACGGCTCAAACCGCGCCAGCAACCGTTCCATCATCACGCGCGTGTTGACTTTGCCTGGTTCGGAGTCGTCGCCGTCGTTACACGCCTTCAACAGCGGGGTCAGCAGGCCAGCGAGATCACACAAATCCTTCTCGACATCTTCCCGCGATGCAAGGGCACTGATGGTGATCAAGGCCCGGCCGGAATTCGGTGAAACATCCGCCGCTGCCGCCTCGGCGGCTGCGCGCAGCCATCGGGCAACTCCGAAATCAATGATCGTCACCTGCAGATTGTCGGAAAGCAGAACGCTCTCCGAGGACAGTCCGGTGTGAGCCATTCCCAGATTGTGAGCCAACTGCAGGGCCGAACACACCTGCCAGCCAATCTCAATAATGTCTTCTGAAGAGAAACAGCGATCGGCCGACAGATGTTCCGACAATGGCCTGGAATCACTGGCCTCGGTCCACAGAAACAGCACACCGCCGGATTCACCGTCGCCAAGGAACTTTATGATCGACTGATGCTGCAGCATTGCCAGCATCGAGCGATCCATCTTGACCGCGCGCCGAAACTCCGGACGCTGTGAAATCTCTGCCGAGAACACTGTGAGCCGAACTGTTCTGGCCGAGTCCCTGCGCGTCGCCGTCACCATGCGTCGCTCGGGATCGGAGCGCAGCTCGTGCCTTATCTCAAAATCGTTCAGGTCCAGGTCGGTCACCGGAGGTATCTCGCCGAGGTGCCAGGACTATCCTGTGAAATCCGACGGATTGCCGAACATTCCACGCCCACTGCCGGGCGTCCCCGTGCCACCTCGCAGATTTTCATTGCGAGGACGTTTTGGTTCAGGAGGTGCTTCCGGCTCCGGTGCCCTGTGGCGTTCAGTTTGTGGTGGCTCTGGTCGTTTCTCCAGCGCCTTCAGCGACAAAGAGACACGCTTGCGTTTCGGATCCACTTCAACCACCTGAAAATCATGCGTCTCACCGACTTTCAGAACTTCGCCCACACTGCCCACGCGGCGCCACGCCAGTTCACTGATATGGACCAT
>JAYUVA010000565.1:0-9952 GCA_043754375.1 Candidatus Kuenenia sp.
TCTTCTATCCTGCCGAAGATTATCACCAGGACTACTTCGCTCAGAATCCCGACAACCCCTACTGCCAGGCCGTGGTCGGGCCAAAGGTCAGCAAGTTTATGAAGCGGTACAAAGAGATGGCGAAGAAGGAAGAATGATCTACTTCCAGATCAGCGTGATTGGTACGGTGACCATTTCTGGTGCGTCACCGTCTGTGGCGTTCAGCGTCAGGATCGCCTGCTCGATGCCGCGCGCGGGGAGTTCACTGATGGATAGCTGCACATTGACGGTCTGATGATCCGGAACTGTGCCGGGGACTGATTCGTATTTCGCCACAATATCCGGAGGAAACGTGTCGCAGTGCGTGACCTTCCAGCGACTCGGAAGATCAAAGGTGATCTTCATCCCGGCGGATTCTTCAGGGGACGCCGTGTTGAGCACGATCCGCCCGGTCTCCGGTGACACACGGACGGCGTCGGATGGATCGCGCTTGCTGTCACCGACCATGACCGGAACCTGAACCATCGGAAACTGAGAGTCATCGGTGGCGATATTAATCACACCGCGGTGCCGACCCTCGGGAGCGTTTTCGCGGAAATGAACGGATACCGAGGTACGACTCGCTCCTTCATGATTGAACTGTCCGACAAGTTCCGCTGTGAATAATGACGACGATCCCATCACGCTGGTGACTTTCATCGGCTTGTCGGCATACTCCGGGCGAAAATCCGACACGTTGACAATGTGCTGTTGGCCGGCACTCACTGCTCCCATCACCATCAATACGCGGGGTTCAATGATGAGTGACTTCTCCGGCAGCACGGCCTTGACCGCCAGCGTGACGGCACGCGGTTCCGGATCGGAATAGAATACCGTGACGGTGTACTCGCGAAGCCCGGACGGCTCGTTACTTAACCGAATTGGCAGTGTCAGTTTCTCGATCGCTCCCGGATCGATTTCTTTGGCACTGATATTCGGGGCAAGACAGCCGCAACTGGGATCCATCCCGGTGATCTGCACTTTTTCGGAGCCATTGTTTCGAAGGTAAAACACGGGCGTCAGAGTCGGTTGCTGGGGGACTGCCGCAGGCCCATAGTCGGCAAGGTATTCAGAAAACACCAGCGATGGTCGGCTGGTTGTCACAAGACAGGGTGGGCCGTTTGAATTCTGGGAACCAAATACAGCGGCAGTCAGACACGGAATAAGTGCCAGCAATGCGACGATCCAGACAGGCGACGCATTGGATGCAACAGGTTTCGGAGTTTTTTGTGCAGCGTTCATGTTCGTCAATCATGGGCCGTTTGGAGCCAGTGCATCGGGAAGACTAAGAAAATGGGTTAAGTCTGTAGGCCGGACCAAGCGAAGCGTAGTTCCGGCAATTGCCGACACCTGCCGGAACAGCGCTTCGCTTGGTCCGGCCTCCACCTACTGGTCCCTCTCTACATGATTTTTCACGCATGTGCCATCGGGAATTGTGCGTGGGCCGGTCACATGCGTGAACGAATTAACGACGCAGTTTTCACCGATCACCACGTTGCCGTCGATGACCGTGAAAGGCCGCACGACCGTGTCGCGACCGATTCTTGCGCCGAAATGGATCGTGGTCTGTGCCGCGTTTTCGATGGTCACGCCGGACAGCATGAACTCTGTCAGGATTCGTGCCTGAATACTGGTCTGCACTTCTGACAACTGCACGCGAGTGTTAACGCCCAGTGCCTCCTCAAGCGTCAGGCTGCAACTCGCAGCCACCGTGTGACCTTCATCCATCAGAATCCTGGGGCAGTCGGTCAGATAGTATTCCGACTGCACGTTGTTCGGCTTCAGCTTACGCAGAGACTTGAGCAGGAGGGGCGTGTTGAAGGCGTAGCAGCCGGTGTTGATTTCGGTGATCTGACGTTGCAGAGGCGTAGCGTCTTTCTGTTCCACGATGCGCTCAAATGCACCGGCTGAATCACGGACGACGCGCCCGAGGCCTTCGTTGTTGATTGTCTTGGCAGTCCCGATCACGCACGCTGCGTTCTCACCGGACTGCGCGTCCAGCAGTGCTTTCAGAGATGCGCCTTGAAGCAGCGGCGTATCACCTGCAAGGATTAACACAGAACCGTTGTGTCCCGTGAGCGCGGCTTCGCACATCATCACGGCGTGGCCTGTGCCTTTTTGTTCCGTCTGCTCAGCAAATGAGACGTCAGGGTGATGAGCCAGTGACTTGCGGACGAGATCAGCCTTGTGCCCGACCACGACAACCAATTTCGTAACTCCGGCTGCGCGTGCGGCGTCCAGTACATAGTCGATCATCAGTCGTCCGCAGACGGGATGCAGAACCTTCGGTACTTCGGATTTCATCCGGCTACTCTTGCCAGCAGCCAGGATGACGGCGATCGGAGCGTCCATGTTTGATATCGTATCCATCGTACTAATACCGCAACCCGATCTGTCCGATAAATCCGTTGCCAAGGCTGAAATCGGGAACCGTGTTGTCAAACTTAACATCGCGATCAAACACCCATCCGCCTTCGATTATCCAGCTGTACATGCCAGCGTCCATTTTGAGACCCAGCAGGAGCCGCTTGTCGGCAAGCTGGATCTGATTGTCAGTGTTGACAGCCCCCAACGTGCTGTTCACGCCATACGCTTCAACATGGTATTCCGCTCGCACATAGAGCCACTTCGACCAGTACGATTCGTTCCCCAGAAACAGACTCACACGAGCTTCAGGGTACATCAACTGCCATTCCCAGTAATCATCGCGATAGATCAGGCCGGCCCAGGGAAGCACAATGTTATCGACTCGATCCCAGTATTGAGCACCAAGCCCCAACGTCCAGTATTGATCCAGTTGCACAAACAGGATGCCGCGCGCATCCAGTTGAAATCCTTCGCTGAACGCACCGGAATTGAAATCGGTATTGATCGAAGGCGTCACCCCAAAACTAACGCTGTAAGGACCAGACTTCGGTGTTTCCAGTTCCAGATCAATCCCAAAGCGGAATACGTTGCTCGGCAGATCCAGTGTCCCGCCCGGGCCGTTCCAGTTCCGCCAGCTGAATTGATTGGTCCAGTTCAGAATCCAGCCAGGACATGCCGGCATGGTATTCGCCAGTTCGTAGTCGACCCCGATGATATCCATCCCACCGGTGACTCCGGCAGGCGCTCCCTGGACGTTGCCATTGGGTAACCATGAAGCATCCAGTCGATTGCTCCAGCCGAAGCGATAGGGATTCGCCGGGTTGGCTCCGTAGGCATACGCGCCCTGCGGAGGAATTCCCTGCTGATAAGGATTGGGTGCTCCATAAGGCGACATACCGGGTTGACCAACGAATGGGTCAGATGTGATCGGCGGAGCAAATGCATTCCATGTCGTCGTGTCATCGTACAGTGGCAGCGTCATGTCCGGTGACGATATGACCGCACCACTCGCATTCGGAAGACCGGTGGTCGGATCAGACAACTGAAATGTGCCCGCCGATGGAATCGCGCCAGCGTCTGGCGGCACCGGGACTGCACCGTCCTGAAACAGCGTCATCGCCGTCAGCGTCGGTTCGTAGACTGACTGCTGCATCGCGATCGATCGCTGATATGCTGCGTTTGAATGTCGATGTGTGGCATTCGGATAGCTGCCGTATGGCGAAGGCTGGCCACCATATTGATAGCCGCCACCGTAAGCGTTACCGCCGGAATTCTGGTACGCATTGAAATTCTGATATCCACCGCCATGCGTGTAGGCCGAAGGATATCCGGCCTGCCCGAGGACAGTTCGCTGCGTTGTCAGCAACAGAATTGCTGCGATCGCCAGGGAAGAAAACTTCTTCACAGGATCACCTGCTGAGAGAGTGGAAATGGGCGAGATGTTAGACAGGTGGCTCGGTTGAGCCCTTTTTTTCAAACTGCAACTCCCGAAGAAATCGGGTTGAGGTGAGAGGTGTCGCCGCAGCTTGAGAGGAACTTGAGCGAATCATGTGGATTCAGCAAATCGCGTCAACACCAACTCCGACGCTCTGGCAACCAATGCTTGCCTCGTCCGTCATTTCGCAGCTTTTGCTGATCAACGTCCGGCTAAAACTGCCGGACAATTGAACGAGTGTATAGTGTTTCCGAGGTCGATGGCTCGGTGAAGTGAGGGTTCTGTGGAGTGCGGCGACTTGTCGCCGCTTTCTTCTTCAGACGTTGAGAATGGCAAACTCGTTGAACCGCGTGGGCAGATTTGAGGTTTTGTGAGCGGCAAGGCGCTAGCCGCCGGTGCTGACCGAATGCACAACCCACAGCTGGTGGTGTGTTGATTTAGTGATTCATGTAGGGTGTGTGCAGCGCTAGCGAAACACACCGGTTTCTCACGCTGTTCCGAAATGGTGCGTTGCGCTCCGCTTCACGCACCCTACGATTAAATCAACAGCCCGCTAACGCCTTGCTGCTCACTCAACAACACGTTCCTCAGCCCTGGCCGCGCGGAGTTTAACCGCGTGGGCAACGCCCCGCGCTTCGTATTTCAAATCTCAAATACGAAATTTCAAATAGAACAATCGCGGCCCGCTGGGCACGCGGTTAAACGAGCCACTGCCAATGCCATCCTTATGGCACGCTCCTGAGATGCGTCTCGAAAAACCGGAGACGCCGACTGGACGCCCATGGGGTTTCGCAGGCTCCGTGACCGGCACCGGGAACCACGACGAGGTCGAATTCTTTCCCGGCATCCACGAGGCGTTTTGCAACCTGCATCGTCGTCGCCGGATCGACATTGCGATCCAGTTCGCCAACGACCAGCATAAGGTGTCCCTGCAGCTGCCCGGCGTGTTCCATGTTGGAATTGTTGGCGTAGACATCGCCTTCCGGTACGCCCATCCATTGTTCGTTCCACCAGATCTTGTCCATACGGTTGTCGTGACAGCCACAGTCAGCAACTGCGACTTTGTAAAAGTCACCGTGCCACACTAAGGCGGCCATCGCATTCTGGCCGCCTGCCGAACCGCCATAGATGCCCACACGAGTCAGATCCATCTGCGTGATTTTTTCTTTGGCCGCTTTCATCCACGCAATGCGATCCGGAAACCCGGCGTCTTTCAGATTTTGAAAGCACACGTCATGGAAAGCTTTGGATCGCCATGCCGTTCCCATCCCGTCGATCTGCACGACGACGAAGCCGCGATCTGCAATCGCATGCTGATGTCCGAAACTCGCACGAAACTCTTTCGGAACATGATGATCGTGCGGCCCGGCATAGATGTTCTCAATCACCGCATAGGATCGTGACGGATCAAAACGTTTCGGACGATGAATAATGCCCCAGATATCGGTCGTCCCGTCCCTGCCCTTTGCCACGAATCGTTCCGGCAACCCGCCGCGCGCTGTTATGATCTCACTCGCATCCGCTTCTTCCAGCCTGCACACCATCGCTCCATCGGCGGCAGACCGCAGTTCCGTGACTGGCGGCAGATCAATGCGCGAATAACGGTCGATCAGCCATCGCTGATCCGGCGACCATTCAATCGCGTGCGTCCCATCGCCATCCGTGAGCTGGACGAATCCGCTGCCATCCATGTTGACGCGACAAAAATGTTCGTGATAAGGGTCTTGTCCGGCATTGAGCCCCACGGCAAAGAACCAGACTTGCCCCGACTCTTCATCGATGTGTTCAATCCGCCGCACGTTCCAGTCACCGGACGTGACCGCATTGAGGAGAGTTCCGGATGCAGTATCGTACCGAAACAGGTGATTCCAACCGGTTCGTTCGCAGGCCCAAAGCAGTTTGTCGTCCTTCAGCCATTTCAGTTCCATCTTCCCATCCGACGAATAGTGAATGAACGTGTCGCTGGATTCATCGACCATCGCCCGCACATCGCCGGTCGCCGTCATGACTTCCAGCACGCGCATGCGCTGATGACCGCGTTCGTTGTACAGCACCCAGAAACGTGTCCCGTCGTCGCTCCAGCGTTGAAATTCCAGTGACCACGGATTTGGAAACAGGTCATTCGCAATCGGAATTTCCTTTCCACTCGCGACATCAAACAACCGCAGCTTTGAGACCGGAATGGCGTCGCCAGGTTTCAGATACGGATACGATTGCAGCTTCGGCTGCACTTGATCGGAAGGCGATGATTCAACGTAGTAGACGCATCTCTCGTCCACGGTCGTCGTCTGAAATGCCAACAGCGTGCGCGAATCCGGAGACCACACGACCTCGGGCACGTTGTCCGGATAGTCGGGCTTGTCATACGCCATGCTGATCGCACGTTCTCGAGTCACATCGCGACGCATTGTGTGGGTCGCATCGGCATCTATTGTGAGTTGCATTTCGGTATTGTCTGACAAAGTCCGCAACCACAGATTGTGATCCCGAACGAAGGCTTCGCGCACACCATCGGGTGACTTTGATACTGGAACGGCCTCGGGTGATTCGCGTCGCCGAAGTCGTCGGGGAGCTTCACTCCTGCGAACATTGGCGACCGTCACTTCATCCAGAGTCACATTCATCCCGCCCGAGACGGCGCGAACGCTGCCGATCTCGTCGCCGTTTGCGTGTTTGAACAACCAGACATGTCCGGCAAATGTGTGTTGTCGATGAGTCTGTCCAGATTCGATCGTCCCATAGCTTCGCGCATTTCGATTTGCCTCTACCCAGAACAATGAAACGGCGTTCGGCAGATTGTTGCTGATGACAATCTCCATTTCGTCGGTCGAGTCTTCGGACGGTTCCGCCGGCAGCACCAACTGCGTGCCGCCTGCATGTGTCGTTGCCTCAAGGCGCGTCAGTTCTCCGCTCGTCGGGTCAAGCTGAAATCGCCCTTCACGTCCAGACAACACAATCAACGCTGAGTCCTCTGAGAACTCCAGCGTATCGATCGGCAATGCGACGTCAGAAACCTGCTTCTCCAGTAACGCCGTCAGTTTCGTCGCCACGACCGCATGGTCAAATGCAGGCGATCGAGTCCCCGCGACAGCATCCACGACGACGAACTCTCGACCCTCGTCTTTCAGATCCACGCGATACCAGAATTTCGCGTCATTCGAAAACCATTGCGGCTCCACCCGATCCCGATAAACTCTCGGCTGAGCCTCAGCGACCGCAAAGCCGAATAGCACTAATCCCAAAATCAAAATGCATCGCAGCATGAGAACTCTTTCATTCATGAACCGATTACATATTTCAGTACTCGGATCGTGCGTGTAGTTCCCCGGCGAATTCATGTCAAGGATTTGAGCCTCGCAGTTGTTCAGTTTCAGGTTTCGAAGCCTCCCCGTTCTTCCGTCACATTTTTACCATCACGGCGATTGAAACACCTGCAATTTCCTACTCGTGCGTTCTGTCTTCATTCGCTTGTCTCCAATTCGTTTGTCCCACTCCTCGCAACCCGCAATTGGTCTGAAATGCGCCCAGATTTCGAGCCGCCGACTGGTTCCGGACGCTGCCGCCTTTCTTTAAGGCTGTATTTGAAACGAATTTTGGACAAACGAATTTTGGACAAGCGAATGACGGTGCGGCGAAAAATGTCTGCTTTCCTGGTCATCAATTCACGGCGTGGTCACGCGACACTTCTGCCTTCATCAGCGCCGATTCGCGAAGATCATATCGCACGCGGTTGGCATTGGCTCGTTTAACCGCGTGCCCAGCGGGCCGCGATTGTTCTATTTGAAATTTCGTATTTGAGATTTGAATTACAAAGCGCGGGGCGTTGCCCACGCGGTTAAACGAATGTGCCATCCTCAACCGCGCGCGGTATAGTGTTCGCCACAAAATTATCGCCCAGTATCCTCCGTCGGCTGGCAATGGTCTCTTGCAAAACGGTCATGAAATACACAGACTGAACCACGCCGACACCAAGCTCAGCAATTCTGCAGGAACTTGGAATTCTCTCCAAAATCATGTTAGCCAAAAGCAGAGATGTGGGCCTTTCCTTCAGTCAAGCGGAAATCTTTCCGCTGATCGCACGCTTGATCGTCCAAGCTTCAGCATGCGGCAATGGATTCGTCGAGCATCCAACAATCGTGTCACTTCTGTCGGCTGATGCCGAAGGGAGCATCATTGTGCATCGGGCAGCCACCTCATCTGGCTTTCCCGACCCTGGCATGTTGCGGCCAACATGGTGGCGTGGTTTTCTCAACGAATATCGGTCAATGACTCACCGTGGGCAGCGTTCTTCGACACCAATTCAATGTTTTCGGGTCTTGGCTACGACGTCTACGAAATTCACCATCGTGTTCCGTTGGCGCTCGCCAGCGAACCGGTTAAAACGACCTTACACGATCTTGCCGTGCTTTGCCCGAACTGGCACCGCGCGATACACAAAATGAATCCTCTCAACGATCCGGATGCTGAAGAGCGCACCAGCTCATTTCAAGCCGGTCGTCGTTCGTTTTTGACCGCCGTTTCACTTCCAGCTGCAGCCATCGCTTTGGTCACATTCAACGCCTTGTCTTATCTGCATTCGCGGTCAGTGGAGTTTCATGTTCGACGCAACTGGACGGGCGTGCGTCCGTGGTTGTGGCCTGAAGACGTGCCGGGGTTGTTTGTGCTGGCCTGGGTTCTTGTGCTTGTCGCGAGTAGCGTTGCCATGTTTCGGCTCAGCAATCGCACCCTCAAATACCAGAGCAGAATTCTCGCTGCTGTGGCACTTGTCGCAATCGTTGTCAATGCGATTCTATGCATGGGAGAAGCGTTCAGTTTTTAGTGCTTTGTCAAGACTTGATTTTGTGGTAGGCCGGACCAAGCCAAGCACAGTTCCGGCAATTGGCCGACATGCCGGAACGGCGCTCCGCTTGGTCCGGCCTACAGATTCAACCCCAATTCGTTGGCTTGACAGAGCACTAGTCTGTCGTCCAGTGCGGCATTTGGACGAATGCCGAAGAGCGGTCTCTATTGCACACGATCGAAGCGATAGATACCTTTTCCATCGACAGTTTCCAGCATGTAATACACATCACCGGCTTCGTCTTCTCCGAATGAAAGCACAGGAAATCCGGTTGTGGCAATGCCCATGTTGCTGGTGACCTTGCCGAGAGCCTCATCATACTTCAGAGCCCAGATCTTGCCGCTGATGAAGTCGGCGTACAAGTACAAGCCCTCCAGTTCGGGCAGTCGTGAGCCACGGTAGACGAACCCGCCGGTGATCGACTTGCCAAGCTGATGGTCGTATTCCCATATCGGTGCGAGCGGTGGGTCAACGGGCTCGAATGACTTGTTGTTGAATGGATACGATGCTTCGCGAATGCTCCAGCCATAGTTGCCGCCGGGTTTCACGATGTTGACTTCTTCCCAGAAATCCTGCCCGACGTCAGCGGCCCAAAGCGCACCCGTCTTGCGATCGACGCTCAATCGCCAAATGTTGCGAAAGCCGTAAGCGTAGATCTCCGGCTGAGCACCCTCTCGCTGCAGGAACGGATTGTCCGCCGGAATTGCGTAATTTTTGTCGTCCTGCTGGCGATCGACGTCGATACGAAGCAGAGAGCCCATCCAGGTTTTCAGATTCTGGCCATGCCCCAGCGGATCGTTGCGGCCGCCGCCGTCGCCGAGTGCGATGTACAGATAACCGTCGTGCCCGAACGCGATCGAACCACCGTTGTGGTTGGAAAACGGCTGAGGAATTTTCATGACGACCTGTTCGCTGGCCGGGTCCGCTCGATTCGGATCGTTTGCTGATACGTTGAAGCGCGATACGATCGACGTGCGTGGTTCCGCCGCCGAACTGTAATACACGTAAAACTGGCCGTTCTTTTTGTAGTCGGGATGAAATGCGAATCCCAGCAGGCCTTCTTCATTGTCCTTTGCAAAGTCATGGACTCGATCACGGATATCCATGAACGGTGTCGCCAGTTGAGCGTGCGGATCGTTCGGGAAGACGTAGATGGAACCTCGCTGCGTGGCCACAAAGTTCCGGTTACTGCCATCGCCTGCATGAGTCAGCACCAGCGGCCTGAGAGTCGTGAGTCTGCCGTTTTCGTCGGCGCCTTCAAATCCTTCCCATTTCAAATCGGGAAAAGCGAC
>JAYUVA010000566.1:0-5160 GCA_043754375.1 Candidatus Kuenenia sp.
GACCTTGCTGTCCGCAAACGCGGCATCTTCATTCACATCGCGGCATTCACCGTGCTGTGGGCCGAAGTGCTGATCGTGCAGATTCTGAATTTGAAACTGGGCGTGGACGCGATCATCGCGATTCTGGCGGTGACGTCACTGCTGAGTCATCTGACGTATCATCTGCTGGGCAAGGACAATCCCTACACGCGATCGCTGCCTGTGTTCAGTCTGTTGCTGGGTTTGCTGCCGGTGCTGATAGGTCTTGTGGTCTATCTGGATCACTTCGGACTGCAGTCCGTCTGGAACGATGAGCCTCCGCGCTGGGCATTTGTCGGTGCGATGCTGCTGACGGCCGTGGCCTGTCGCGTGGGCGCGCATCTGTATCGTCATGCTTCTCAAATCCTGATCACGTGGTACTTCTTTGCGACGGGTGCCGCGACCATGATTGCCGCAGTTGCCGCGCTGTCGGTGCTGGGATTGAATCGATGGCAGAGTCACGCTCCGATCATGATGCTGATTCCGATAGCCTATCTGGTGGCCGCGAAATTTTATGGAGAACGCTCACCGGCGAAGCCGCTACTGTGGGTAGCTCATGCCGCAGCGGCTGTCATGCTGATTTCGTCGTTGGCGTCTGCGTTTGAAGCGTTTGGACGCGGGCCTGGCAAGGAGACGCTGCATTTGTCGCTGGCGTTGTTCTTTGCGGAAGCGTCAGCGTTCTACGGGCTGGCGACGTATTTCCGGCGTCAACCGTGGTGCGTGTATCTGTCCAGCTTCATGGCAAGTGCTGCGTTCTGGCAGGTGCTCACGTATTTTGCACTCGGCACCCAGGCGTATATTCTGGTGTTCGCAGTGATCGGGCTGGGCATGCTGATCGCGTACCGCATGTCGTTGCTGGAACAGACGGCAGCCGCTCCGCTTGCTGAAGCACTATTTCAGTCGGCAAACGGAGTCCTCAGCCTGTCGTTTATCGCGTCGATCTTCTACGGGCTCAGCCGCATTGCGAGTGAAGAGATGTCACTTGGCAGCGGTGAAGGCGTGATCCACTGGGAATTCGTCGGCTTCAGCATCGTGATGCTCGGGATCAGCGCGTTGGCAATTCTGATCACGCAGCATCCTGCCGGTCGTCGCTGGTATGTGGTGACGACTGTCGGACAAGCCGTCGTGCTCTTGCTGGCCATCCATAAGCTGATTGATCTGAATCCGTGGCAGCAGGTAGAACTGCTGGCCGTGACGATCGGACTCATCCTGCTGGGCATCGGTCACTACGGATGGTATCAGGAACAGGATCAGCAGTCGGATCTGGTCAGCATGAGTCTGCTGTTTGGAGCAATTCTGGCGAGCGTCCCGCTGGCAATTGCCACATGGATCGATCGCGGCCACAACGTGTTTTATCCGGTCAATGAATTCGGATTCCTGTTCATCAGCGTCGCCTTGCTGGCGACCGGTATTTTGTTTCAGCTCAAGTCCACCACCATGGTCGGCAGCGCGATGACATCGCTGTATTTCGTGACGCTGTTGCTGTTCGTTCACTGGGAACGACTCAACGCGGTCGCGTTGGCGATTACGATCGGCGGGGGATTTATCTTTAGTTCGGGCCTGATCCTGGCGTTCTTTCGCGACCGCTTGCTGGCACTGCCTGAACGCATCAAGCAACGCGAAGGTGTGTTTCGCGTTTTCAACTGGCGGTAGCGGTTGCAGAGAACCATGTCGCATGGACAGCCAGGCTGCATTCCGTTCCGGCAACCGAACAAGGTGAAGGAAATTGCCAGCGGCTTTGTTTGTCGGATTGCGAGCATTGAGGCTCATCACAACGGAGCGTGATGGCTACAATGGGCTTCTGCACGACTCTTGTCCGGGAAACGGACAGGGGCGTATTCAGGTCTGCTTTGTCGGAAACAAACTCGCCTTTCTTCGAACTGGCGATCCGCTGTATCCTCCGACAGTCATGGTCTGGCGAGACCGTATCAGGGTGCATGCTCAGGAGGAGTTTCTCATGCTTTCAGGGATGAATTTATGCAGAATTTGTGTGGTCTGCCTTTGCGTGCTGTCTGCGGATCCGGGCTGGTCCCAGGATACCAACACGGCCACGCCAGCGTCAGGAACGATTGCTCCTGCAAAGGAAGAAATCCCCTTCAGCGTGCTGCAGCAAATTGTGTCCGGATTCAGCATCAATGGCGAAATCAAGACCGACTTGTCCAAAGAACAAATCGAGGCAATGCAGAAAGCCCAGTACTCCCAATATGCAAGCAACAGTGATCTGAATCAGCTTCCGTCATCGATGTTTGGTTCATGGCCCCCAAATCGGCGTTTCAAGGAAGCACTTGGGACTTTAAAAGCGGAAAAAGAGGCCGAATTGCAAAGGGAGTGGCTCAGCTTAATCACTCCGGAGCAGCAGGCTACGATTCGTCGGAAGAACCGCAAGATGATGCTCCAGGCAAGTCTGCAAAGTCAACAGTCAGCCCAGGCTCTGCTCTATGGTGACGAGTCGCTGGAAACCCTGATGACCAACAACGACCTCCTGTCCGTGATAACGCCCTGCAATCCAGGACATCCTGGACCTGACAGACGGGCAATTCGAGAAAATTGAGGAACTGCGGATTGCCGCCGAGGCAGATGCGGTGAGCACTCTTCGAGAGGCGCTGACGTTTCTGAAACAGAAGGGTCCTGCGCCCGCCGCGGTTCCCACTCCGAGCCCCGCCTGGGAGAAACTGCACGCGGAGACTTTGAAGATCCTCACTCCCGAACAGGTCGCCGAATACAAGACGCTACTGTCCAACCCGGCCAAAATGCAGAAGCTGTTGGGGAATGGCGGCGTCCAGGATCCGCAATCCATGTTCAGGGGAACGATGCCGCACGGGATTCCTACCCGGGTGGAGGTGTCAACCGTGGTCGGTGGTAAGCCCAAAGTGAAAGCCGAATTCAACAATGCGTTCGCCTCCACCGTGATGACGACTTCACAGATGGAAAGGCTGGAAAAGGAACGTCTCAAAGGCATCGGGGTTTGGGCATTCAAAAAGCCGGACGTGCGTTCCGCTCTGGAATTGACGGACGAACAGGTGCCGGCCATCGAGGCAATCTTGTTGCGACCTGCCCCACAAATGGAAGTGAAATTCCCCAGTCCAGGCGGCGACTTTCAGAAGGAGTCCGAGGAATTCCATAAGCGTGCAAGGGAGCATCACGAGCTTGGACAGGAGCATTTTAAGAAGCAGTGTCAGGACATTAAGGATTTGCTGTCGGAGACCCAAAGGAGCAGGTTCACAGAAATGACTGGATTCCAGTTTCCAAAAGGTCCGACAATCTGATCCTGGCTTTGTCGCGTGAGCCGACCTCCGGTCACTTGATCCGCTGCACGATCTCCTGAACAAGCTGTTTTCCGTCATCTGCATTCAGGTGCGATGACGGGCCATACGGAGGCTCACAAAATTCTGACGAACGTGCTGGCGACGATCGACATGTCGGAACAGGAGCCGTTCTTTCACATGGAGCCAATTCAGACTTTGATGGCTTTGTCAGTATTATGTTGCGCAACTGCGGTCGCCGCGAGGTCAGTCGATTCTTCGGCAGCGACTCCCCGATGACCTGCGTCGCGGATGCTCTTCGCTACGACCGTGGGGTCATCGATCAGCTCCAGAAGACCCTGACTCGCAAAGTTGATCGTGCCCTGCATGCTGCATCAGCCGCACTGCTTGTGGCGATTGACCCGACATTGCGGCCTCGGAAAGTCATGCGGGAAGCGAACCTCAACGAGGCGACGCTGAATTGCGTGCGCTGGTCGGGTATCGACCTGAGTGGTGCAGACCTCAACAACGCCAGCCTGAACGATGCCGATCTTTCGAATGCCAGATTTGCCGGCGCGACATTTCATTCGGCCAGCCTGAGACGAGTAGATCTGCGGGGGAGCCAATCTGCGCGGTGCTTTTCTTGGTGCGGTCGATTTCTATCTTGTCGATCTCCGGAATGCCAAAATGGAACCAGAGCAGGTGGAGTATGCCAGCACCTGCGGCGCGGTTCTGAACGAACGTATGCAGGATAGACATTCATGTTCGTCGCACGGCCATGAAACACAGTCGAAGCGAATCTTGTTGTCCCAAGGCATCCGTTCGAGAATGCGACGGTGCCTCGTCAATTTCTCGGACATGAATGTTCAGGCTACGGGAATTGCAGCAGGACGCCGCGACTGCGATTCGTCAGGATGGTCTCACATTCTACGTATGATGCGTGATCAACATCCGCCATACGTCGTTTTGGTAGTCACTCGATTGGATGTATTAAAATAAATCTTTGATTACAATTCAACGGTCGGAGGCGAACGGCAACGACGTGATGCCTCGCTCCAGTCTTAACCGTTAACAGGATTCCTTGAAATGCAACGAGTTTTCTTTTCATGTGCTGTTGTTGTTTCGCTGATTCTGACATCTGCGAGCTTGTCTGCTCAGTCACCGCAATCGCCGGGTAAGGAACATGAAGAACTGAAGGTCCTTGAAGGAGTCTGGGACGCCGCTATGAAAATGGCCGACGGCAGCGAAGTCGCGGCTCAATCAGAATACAAAATGAGCTGCGAAGGCATGTGGCTGACTTCGGATTTTCGCGGAGACTTTGGTGGCATGAAGTTTCACGGTAAGGGCCTGGACGGTTACGATTCAGCGAAGAAACAGTATGTCTCGATTTGGGTCGATTCGATGAGCGGTTCGCCGATGGTGATGACCGGTAAGAAGGACGGCAAGGTGACGACCATGACGGGTGAAGGCCCCGGACCGGCAGGCAGCGCAAAGTACAAAACTGTTTCAACGCAGGATAGTAACGACAAAATGTCCTTTCAGATGTTCACGACAACTGATGGCAAAGACGTCGAAGTGATGTCGATCACGTACACGCGACGGAAGAAGTAGCCCATGGGTCAGCAGTTGTGGATTCCTGGCCATCGCACCGGAGATTTCAACGTGTGTATGATCTTGGCTGTAAGTTCATGTTCATAGGGTCCCGCTTATACAGGAATCTGTCTGATGCTGAAGTTTGTTTCGCTGAAGTCCATCGTTGCATTCGCTGTAGCGAGTCTGTTGTTGGTCTCCGCCGGTTCGGCACGCGCGGAAGAAAAGGTCAAACCGATCAGGGCACTGCTGGTGCTGGGCGGTTGCTGCCATGACTACAACACGCAGAAGGATCTGCTGGCGAACGGGA
>JAYUVA010000567.1:0-2522 GCA_043754375.1 Candidatus Kuenenia sp.
CAATTTTCTCCCAGTGGCAGCCAGAGACATCCTGAATCAGGCGGGCGGGAGTCAACCGTCGCAGCAGCGGCTGCAAGTAGGGTTCTTCCATCTCGCTGCGGCTGGCCAGCACAATCACGGCCTCGCGAGCACGGCTGATCGCCACGTTGACGAGACGTTTCCATTCATCGAATGGCCAGTTGTAGCTGCCGGCGTTCACGGTGTCGAAAATCACAATGTCGGATTCGGAACCCTGTTGACTGTGAACCGTCGATGCTTCCCAATTCGCCAGTCCCCAACGTGCAAACAGGTTGGAAACAACCTGAGCCTGTGCTTTGTACGGCGATATGAAAAGGCCGCGTGCGTTTCGTACAGATATGTCTGAGAATAGTTTCTCGATAATTGAGGAAGTGATCGATCTCACCCAGCTCTTGTTTCCCGGCCCCCGTTCCGCTCGGACGGCAGCGAGTTCCGAGTGTTCTGCGTCCAGCACGTACCAGACGGCGCGGGAAAAATCGGCGATGAACGGCGAAAGCCCGGAGTCTCGTTGCTGCGTGTCTGCTGCGGTTTTGAGATGCCCGCCATATTGGAAATCGGAGACCACCTGGCACACGTCCGGATGCATGCGTCGTTGTTCGGTCAGAACGTGGACTGCTTTCGGCGTTGCTTCAAGATCGTCCAGATGGCTGAGTCCGCTGCTGCCCAGCCACGTCTGTTGCCGCGTCGGTAAAATGCGTGACATGCGACTGATCGGAGCCAGCTGTTTTGAATCTCCGACAAGCACAACTCGTCGAGCCGCCAACAGCGACAACGCCGCAATCGCCGCCCGAGACATCAAGCCGGCCTCATCAATCAGAATCGTCGTGAACGGAGCGTCCCCGTTTTCGATCAGCAGCTTCACGATCGCATCATCAAGGAAGCTCATGGCCTTGAACGCCGTGGCCACGATCACTCGAACTTCAGGATCAATAAACAGTCGCTTGCTTTGATCGTTGCTGCCCGCTCGTAGTTCTCCCATTCGCTTCCGCGTCAAAGCCTTGTCTTCCCAGCCATCGAACGCCTCCAGTTGCTGCGCCAGATCGTCGATCTGGAGCAGAACATCCGACTCCGATCCCCGCAACATGGTCTCAAGGCCATTGCTGGCAAAAACCTGAGGAGACGCTCCTTTGCCGATACGCAGCACTTTGCCTTCTGCAAGTTCCTGCGGTGCCGTCTTCTGTGCGGCGTTTCCAATCGAGAGTGCGATCGCATCTGTGGCTCGATTCGTCGTGGACACCACAAGGATTCGTTCGTCGGGATCTGCCAGGACTGCCGCAATCTGTTGACCGGAGGTGTATGTCTTCCCCGTTCCCGGTGGTCCCCACAGCACAGACCACGAATGCTGCCACCATTCGCTCAACTGTGAAATCCCTGAGCAAAGCGGTCGGGCAGTCGCCGGATGAATTCCTCCTTCAGCCGCAGCAAGTCGCTGCGGCAGGATCTCTCGGATCGTCGCGAATGCAGCTCCGTTGTAGGCAGCATCAAGGCCTTCCAGAAACTCAAATGGCCTCACAAAAAATGAACCTGCCATCGGCTTGGCTTCGGGGTTGTCCAGTGCCATAAAGAGACATCCATTTCGCTCATCAACCTCCAGGATCTCGCCCGACCAGAGGATTTCATCCTGGAAGTCTGCCTCTTCGTAAGCAGCATCCGAGAACTTGCCGTTGTCATCCAGCGACTTTGGGCGAAACGCTTTCGCGCCTTCCCATGTCCAGTCAAACTCGACAGAACCGCCCACATCGACGACATAAATCGTTCCGCGATCCCGTTCCGCAAATATGCTCACCTTGCGACAGCGAAGGCGTTTCCATTTTGAACAGTCGCGAAACTCCTGCCGCACCGCAACGGCCGCGTCGTTAAGCAGCTTTCGGTCTGCCTCCGGTAATCTGAACTCGACCGGAAATCGTGCCGACACAAACCCGAAATCGGTAAGCTCTTCTTCGGAGTCCTGATCGTGAGTTGTCTCTTCATCCATAACGAAAGCACTTCGGGGCATTGCCGCAATACTCTGCCGACTGATCAATCGAAGACGATGAACAGGCAACGATTGTCAAACCCTCTTAACGACGACGCCTGGTTCACCGTATCAATTTGCTGCGTTGAGTTGCGAATTCGCCCCATTATACCCCGCGCGGGCCTGAAAGTGATCTCTCCGTGCCATGGAATTTCAGTCAGAATCTGAGTCTGTCTGTTTTAGACGGGATTTCGCGTGGCGGCGAATCATGAGTTGAATTGTCTGCGTCAGTCTATGCTGGACTGCTCCAATGATGACCTGTTACGCTTGTTCACGTGAAAGTGATCATTGAATGGAAGTTGCCGATCCCACGACGCAGGCTTGTGTGGAACATTCGTCAACGCATTCAATCCTTCAGCGAAGGAAAATCAACATGCTGCATGTGCTTGGCACAGCGAATCGACTTTGCGATGGTATCACTCGCCGGGAAGTCATGCGAGTTGGCGGGTTGTCGCTGTTTGGCGGCTTGAATTGGTCGCGAATGGCTCAA
>JAYUVA010000568.1:0-7321 GCA_043754375.1 Candidatus Kuenenia sp.
CCGTGGCGAATCAAGCGCGTTCGTAAATGGGTGGATCATGTCATTTGCGCGCTGCCGTTTGAATATGACTGGTACAAATCGCGTGGCGTGCAAGCGACCTGGGTCGGGCATCCGTTCTTCGATGAAGTGGCCGAACGGAAGCTGAATCCTGAAACCATGCAGCTGCTGAGTCCGGATAAGCTCACGCGATGCACGGTTGCTGTGCTGCCGGGTTCCAGGAATCATGAGATCGAGAAGAACTGGCCGGTGTTTCTGGAAATCATCAAGCGTGTGTCCGGAACTGTCCCATCGATACGGTGGATTGTGGGGAGTTATCGTCCGCAGCAGCTTGCTCGCTGTCGTGAAATGCAAATGGCAGCGAATGTGTCCGCTCCGCTTGAGTACTTCATCAATAGCACGTCCGAAGTGATTGAATCCGGTGATTGTTGCCTGATGGTGAGTGGTTCCATCAGCCTGGAACTTCTCGCAAGAAAAACTCCGGGGATCGTGCTGTATCGAGCGAACACAATTGCTCGGTTTGTGGCGAGATTCCTGATGAACTGTCGATTCATTACGTTGCCGAATCTGATCGCCGATCAGGAAGTGATGCCTGAATTCATTTCCAGTGGAAACCCCGAATCGGACATCCGAAAGATCACGAGTCTGCTGACAGAATGGGTTTCGAAACCACAGGTCATCGCAGCTCAGAAGGAAACCCTGGCGCGACTCGCCGGCCACGCGACAACCACGGGAGCCACCAAACGTACGGCTGAACTGCTGCTGCGACTGATGCATGACGATTTCGCAACAAATGACGCAGATCCTCGAATGATCATCCCGTTTCGCAAAGGGGCCGCGTGAATTGTCGATGAACCTTGTTTCTGCGGTGGCTCGCACGCTTGCAGTTGCCGCGCGAAGGGACATACTTCGTCGCTATGCATGTCGTTATTCTCTACAACCGTGTTTCACTGCATGATTCAGCGGGAGATCTGGATGTTCTGAAGCAGGTTGTTGCGGTCGAACAATCTTTAGCGAGGCTTGGACATTCGTCGGCTCGTGTGAGTTGTCATCTGAGACTGGATGATGTGCGGTCGATCCTGAAGACCGAACAGCCGGATGTCGTGTTCAACCTGGTGGAGTCGCTGGGCGGCACGGACCAACTGATGCCGCTGGCTGCATTGCTGCTGGAATCGATGCGGTTACCCTTCACCGGTGCATCCACGCTCGCGATGCTGAAGACCACTCAGAAACTTGAGGCGAAGCGGCATCTGCTGATGTTCGGACTTCCCACGCCGGCGTGGATGACGGATCACAACGCAGGCTGGCAGGGGCGTCGCAGTCCGGACGCGATCCCCACCACGGCGATTATTAAAGCCGTGGCCGAACATTCTTCACTCGGAATGAATGATGACAGCGTGGTGCGGCTGGCAGACTTGCGAGGCGATGGTGAATCGGCTCAGCTTCGCCTGGCGAATCTGATTGCCCGCAAAGCCGCCGATCTCGGAACGCCGCACTTTGCGGAAGACTACATCGATGGCCGGGAATTCAATCTCAGCGTCCTGGCGACAGAGTCCGGCCCCAGTGTCCTGCCGTCGGCGGAAATCGAGTTCACGGATTTTCCCGACGACAAGCCAAAGATCGTTGGTCATGATGCCAAGTGGAATGAACACACGGCGGAATACATCAACACGCCGCGGCGATTTACGTTCAGTCATGGCGACCAGCCGCTGTTGGACGAACTGCAGTCGTTGGCTCGTCGGTGCTGGGAAGTGTTCGGCCTGCAGGGTTATGCGCGAGTGGATTTTCGCGTCGATGAGGACGGTCAGCCATGGATTCTGGAAATCAATGCCAACCCGTGCCTGTCCCCCGACGCCGGTTTTGCCGCAGCTGTGGCGGAGGCTGGACTGCCGTTTGATAATGTTGTTGAACGGATCCTGCACGACGCTTTGCGCTGACTTTTTTGTAGGACGTAAACGTGGGATAAGCTTCCAGCTTGTCAAGTTCGCCAAAAAACACGGAGTTCTCGTTAAGCGATGGCAAGCGGGAAGCTTACCCCACGCAGAAATTCAGTTACGGCACATGGAACGGTTGCGGCGCAGAGGCTTCCACTCCGCAACATTCACACCCATCAGCTGACGGGGTTTCGTGAGAACACGACCAGTCCATTGGCAACTCGCGACCGGCTGCGGGCGTACCAAGAACGAGCATCCGTGGAATCCGCAAGTGCTGCAAGTTGTTGAAGTCGAAGATCACGGCCATGCCGTACAGATGACAGAGATCGACAAAGACCTTGAGCTGGTTGACCTGCGGCACCAGATCCTTGAGTTCCAGCGGTGGCTGTCCACGGTCTGTCAGCAGCTGGTTGACCATGATCAGATTCGCTCCCATCCGGGTCGCTCCAGAAACGCCCTGCTGGCTCACTGGTCCAAATTCGAATATCCGAACCTGATCCTGTCCCGCTTTACTGGATTCTCTCAAAGTGGTTGCCATCGTGATCCCTTTCAGAGTCGTACGCATCCTCCTGAAAACACTTGGGAAGAATTTTACCGTTGAATCAGCAACTGCCTAGAACGAAATACTTTAATAGGACACTCAACTCTCCAGCAGCCGCATTTGACGCGAATCGATCTTGACAGACGGGTTAAGGAATGATCCATGGGATGATCTAGGCCTTGCCATGGAACGAGGTGGATTTACGCGACCGGGAATACGCAGTTGCGGCGTGCCGACACGCCGCATGTCACAAAAACAAATCCCATAACGGGTAATACGTAACGTACATGTTGGCCAAAACCGGCCTGCGAGCTTACGAGCAGGAACAACGCACCGGGTGGCACCAGCAGGAACATGATGTCGTTCCCGAATGACTGGACACTGTCATCCGCAAACTGTTTAGAAGGTGGTTGCCCAAAGGCCGCAATCATGAGCAACGAGACTACAAACAGGAACTGCGTTCCATGAGGAACTTTCACGGCCAGTCCGTACGCATAGTAGTACCACCAACCACCCTTTTTCCATTCGCCACACAGGTATGACAAATCGCCATAGTCTTCAAAATCGTGCTTCTGGACATCTATCCCAATAATATATTGCTTCGGCAACGGGACCGGAAAACCGCGAAGAAGTGTGGCCTCAAATCGATTGCCAGGGGTTCCAGATGCACTTGCTCCGGTCAACGATCGGCTGACAAACTGAAAATCACTGAGCGGCGTAAACGTTCCGTCGAAGTCGTAGACGGTATTCAATACAAATAGAGCAATTAGGAGTGAGAACAAGAGTTGAGTAGTCACTGGGAATGCAGATCGAATACGATGAATCATCCCCAGTTGCGGACTTTGACTCCGAATAAGACGAGGAAGGCACATGAAGGGGATAATCCCGAATAGAATCAGCCAAGATGTCTTCGTCAGTTCGGTCAGACCAAGCATCGCGCCAGCAACGAGTGCTCTTTTCCAGCCGGGTTTCCGTAGCCAGCGCCAGTAAAAGTAACATGTCCCAAGTCCAAGGCTGGCCGCCGCACAATCGGGAGTAATAAGTTCTCCGTGGGCAAGGATGTTCGGGTCAAAACACCACAAGACCATTGAGGTCAGACCAGCAACGTTGTTTCTCCACAATTCCCGTGACCAAAAAAAACAAAACAGCGCTCCACTGCAACTGAACGGAATGCATGCCCATCGAGCAATGGTCACTAGCCAGATGGAGCGTTCGCCGTTTGCGGCGACGAAATTCCTTCCAAGGTCGAATTCTGGCCTCGCCCCTAGAGCTTCATAGAACCCACTCCAGTCCTCGTTGTATCCCGCTAAAAGGACCGGGGTCGCAGCAACGAGCCTTACCAACGGAGGGTTGACCCGGTAGAGCTCAAACTTTCCGAATTCCCAGTGGCTCAATCCGGCAACAAGGTGACCAGGCTCATCCTGCGTCGGACTGTGCTGCGTGGCTGCATACGCCAGTAAGCAGATGTGGCATGTCAGAAGGATGGCTACAATAAACTGGAGCTGTCTATTGATCACTCGACGCGAACTCCACTAAAGATTCCAGCAGTGCGTGGTTCGCATTGTCCTGCGATCTGAATCGACTCTTATGCATGTCATACTGGACATTTCTAGTAGTAAAACTATTGGCAAATCTCGATCGAGCGGTCGCAGTTATCACGGAGTGCGGAGCAATAGCAGCGGAACTTGAGGTTCATCCTGGCTGTCAGTAATCAGCACGAGGGACACGGACCGATTTGTTGCGACTTTTGATGGGCGATATGCTATCCGCAGGGTGATCGATTTTCTGCCCGGGATGGTCAACGGCAACTGCTCAACGGTTGCGCATGAGCATGAAGAGTTCGCTGAAATTACCGTGATCGACTGAGTGTCGATGTTAGTCAGAACGACCGGTATGATGACCCTGTCCTCCGCATCGTTGATCCGGAGAAAGGGCGGAGCAACCAACAGTCGCCGTCCTTGCAGATATGGCAAGACATAACCTGCCCCGCCAAGAGTGCCAGCGGCAACGACAAAACTCAACACCAGCAGACACACTGCGCCAAACGAAATCCTGAACAGTCTGTTTTGAAGCATGCTTTCGACTATCTCTCAGTTCCCAGAGACCGGCGGACGTGGAAGATTATTATGGATTTTCCCACTCTGTCAGCAACGTAACCCCGTTTCAAGAAGCGAGTCCATTCGTCGTCAACAACTGCAAATCGATTGGATTGTGGCTCAAATAGGTTTCGTTTCAACGACTCGCCGATTCGTATTGCGAACCATTCGCCGCTAATGTTGGCAGGCAATTCGCCAAAGCTGACGGATGCTGCAAGACCCAGATCTTGTGCGATCTTATGCTCATTCGTGACAAACGTGACGCGACTAGACTGCGGATGGTGAGCGATCCATTCCCGCAGGAAAATCAGATCCTGTTCCCAATCTAGGCTGCTGTGCAACAGATGGCGGTGGCCGTTATCGGGCCCGCCAGAGAGCCAGTTGAAGTATGCAAGATTATGTGGATATGCAGAGACCATTTCTGCCAATGTTGTCAGCAGACAGCAAATCACAAATATCAATGTGATGCATGGTTTCATGGAATCGCTTGTCAGACAAGAACGATGTTTAAGAAGCGGTCGCTACATTTAGAACTTCAGTCAGGACTGGAGACCGCGACACCAGACACTCGGAGACTAACCGTCTCCGTCGATGCCTGGAGACAGCAATACAACGAAATCTCCTCAGAGAACGGCCCAACGACTCCAGGGATGAATTTGATCTGGATCTTGGCCGTAGCCCCGCGCTGAACCGATTCGCTGGGTAAAGGTTCCACGATGAACACGCAGTATTTTTCAGAACAACGCCCATTGTTTCCGCAAAACCGGAGTACTTCGTCCGTGTTATTTTTTAGCGTTACTTGCGTAATGGATGGGCGGTCAACCTCAATCCCTTCAAGAAGAATTGTCGAAGGAGCCACACTGATCAACTCAATCGATTCCGAATCCGTGACCAAATACTGTATCAAAAGAAAGACCAGTGCGATCTGAGCTACTATCCAGCCAAACAAAACGATTTTGGACGTGCACGCCAATTTCCAGAGTTGAGCAGTTCGATGAGAGCGCACTAATTTGCCCTTCGTCGCGACCTGCGCCAAATAGCAAAACCAACGAGTCCCGCAGCAATGTTCCCAACTACTAGTAACATTCGCCAGCGACCCTTCGAAGATTGGTTGAAAAAACCTGGCTCCGGAAAACCAAACGCCGACAATCGGCAGTCAGCCTCATTAAGATCAGCTGAGCGAACATTTGTAAATTCGCTTGACGCGATAATATGTGGATCAATCCCGCTGAAACCTGATTTTGTGGACGATGATTTTGGATGAGGTATGCCATTATAGTTGACGTAATTCATTTTGCCTTCATAGCACCAATCTCGTCCGTTCTTTGCTTTGGTGTGGATGCTGTATTCAGTCACTGCGGCAAACAAATTCATGTCCAGCGTGAAGGTTCCGTCTTTCACGATCTCTCCAGATCCGTTCGGCAGTTCGTAGTCCGAGGAAAAAACAATCGCCACGAATCTTCGATCATCAGATCGGGTCATTTTTCGGATCGAGAATTTGTCACTTTGAACAAGGTGGTCCGCGTCCGCGAAACCGACATGCATCGCGTTGGCATTATGCCCAACAACTCGCAACCGGAGTGCTTCGTCTTTCCCGACATAGTCAATCTTATAGGGAGAGTCAGGGGGGTTCGCTTTTTTGAATAACCGAAAGGCATAGTCCCCATTCCAGGCTGTAATCTCACTATGGGTTCGAGAATGGGTTTGAAGAAGCCCACAGTGGTCACCTTGATTCACCGAATATTGATACGGCTCGTGCCGTTGCTGACCGTCCTCCACGTAAGTAATTGCCGTGCCAACGTCGGCCCGCCACGATGATTTCGGCTGTCGCAACGACTTCCAGCCGCCACGTGCAAATGATATTATTTGTGCCCACTCCGCATTGGGGACATCGGCGAATTGGCCGCCTACTGCTGGGTCTGCAGCAATCATCTGTGCAAAAATTACTAAGTAAAAAATGGAGACAGACGCACCAGAAGTTCTTATCACGGAACGCCCACCTCCAGCTAGTAAACTTGCGACCTCAGTTCCACAACAAGTCATTCAGCGGCAATTGCAACTTGCCGCTGCGGTGCCGGTCGCCGCCGTAAAATAACATAGATTGCCATTGGCCGTACACGAGTCATCGTTGCACCCTGTAACTGCGGTATTGACACTACAAGTTCCAGCCAGTGACTCCCCTCCGTCGGCACGAACTGGTGCGAGGCCGATCCACGAGACAACCACTACTGCAGCGATGATTGAGAGAAAGAAATCCGCAGCCAAGTTCAAACATTTTCGTTTCATTGAAGACTCCTCAAAGCAATTGAAAAACTGGAAACAGGGACACGTCAAGCCTTAACGATCAAACAGTTAGAACCAAGCGATGAGTGTGCAGGAAGCACACCTTAAAAGTTCGTGTATCGGCACTGGACATAGTCAACACCACCTCAACAGCCAGCCGCATCGATTGCGGAGCAGGATTTGATATCGTTTCGTCAGGGATAAACTCGAACAGCACGCCATCGGCAGTCGTGGTCGAGCTGTCGGCGTACCGGACCAACGATGGCTTTAGGCACTCGCAAGACGAGACGATCGATTCAATGTCTTCAGAACTGGAAAGCCCAAAACGGCTGAGCGGGACGCACAGATAACTCCCCCGATCGCTGAAAATTACGCCAGCGTCAATTTCGACCGGAGCAGCATTTACTTCATTTGTTTCAACTGATGGTGTCGCGTTCGAAACGCCGCACCCTGACGAGAACAACAAGCCG
>JAYUVA010000569.1:0-4290 GCA_043754375.1 Candidatus Kuenenia sp.
GAATTTCGACGGTGGCAACGAACGGACTGGACGTCAGTCGCTCGTTGAGTTCTGAGAGGTTTTCACTGACGACACAGAACGCCATATTGACCCGGCGAATCCACGGATTGCGAGCCCAGTCGAGAAACCGCACGACGCGTGCAGCGACGCGACCGGCGATTTGAGCGGCATCGCCGGGTGGCACCAGGTACTGACCAAAATCAAACACCACCGCCATGCGTCGGCGTTTCTTCGGGTCATCTTCGATTAATGTGCGCTCGATCATCTGGTCAAGCGTCAACAGGATATCATCCGGATCGCGCGACCAGTTTCGGTACGGGCCAAACAGCTCGGTCAATTCCTTCATCATTTTCGTGTGGCGATCTGCACTGCTGCCCGCCAGCGCCTGCAGACCCTGGCTCAGATTGTGTTCCAGTACCAGATCCCACTTGGCAAACAGATGTTCGCCGAGAAATTCGGACAGACTCAGGAATTCCGTGCCGCCGTCTTTCGGCACTGGAATCAGGTCATGCACATTACCGTGAACGACAAAGAAACATGACGTCCCGGAGAAATACTTCTGGGCCAGAACATTGGCCCATGCCGGAAACCAGGCAGGAAGATCAATTGTCGGTGCAGCAACCTCAGGCGTAATGGCCATATTCAGTTGGTTTCTTTCGTGATCTGTGGACCGAGCTGCTTTTCTTCCTGCGTGACTTTCGCAGTCCCTGGCGTCAGATAGCCCATCTCGACTTCAAACTGCTTGAGCGCGTCTTCAGCGAGCACGCCTTCTGCCGCTGTTTCGCGCAGAATGTCGTCAACGCCCTGCTCGGACAGGTCTGCTGCGACTCGCACTTTGGCGCGATTCTTATTGATCTGGTCCTGCAGGACCTGTTCGATCTGCCCCATATCTGTGGTGATGTCGAAGTTCAGGGATCCGGTGAGTTCAGCCATTTCCGCTTCTGCGCGACTCATCTTGAGTTCCGCGTCGTACATGTGCATCTTGTCCTTGATCTCGCCAACCTTTTTCGTGGCGTTCTTGATCTTCGTGACGTTGTTTTCGTAGGACGTTTCATGCATCTGCATCTGCGAAATCTTGTCGGCGAGGCTTTCCTTTGCCTTCTGCAGGTCGAGTGCAAACTTGGCAGCGGTCGCTCGATCGCCCGCCTGCAGATAGGCCTTGACCCGACTTTCCAGTTGTGCGACGCGGGACTTTTCGGCGTGGGCCTGCTGTGAGACTTTTTCGACAAGTGCGCGATACTGAGCCAGACCTTCGCGACCGCCCTTCAGCTGTTCCACGGCCTGGTCGTATTCATACTGCATCTGCGCGATCGGATCGGCTGTCCAGAAAAAGTTTGCCAGCTTGTTCAACTGTGCCCTAAAACTGCCCCAGAGCTTTCCAATGATCATGTTACTTTCCTGTCGTGCCGTGCGATGTGTTTCGAAATGTCGATGCGCGCTAAGCGCAAGAACGTTCCCCGTATTGTCACGGATCAAACTGCATTCCAACAATCCGTCAGGCCCGGAAAATCTGATTTTTGTTCAGGCTGTCGCTAAAAGTTCACTTAATATAGTGGGCGCGGTCATGAGTGAGACAATCGGCGAGCGGCATGCGTCAGCTTGCCGGTACAAGAACGCGGTACCGGAGGGCTCACGCCGCTCCGCTCGCCGGACTCATTTCCAAAAAATTTGCGATTCCTGTACCTTGGACATTCATGTCCGAGATATTGGCCAAGCACCGTCACGTTGTCGAACGGATGTCATGGCACCAAGCCATGTCCTTGCAACACGCAGAAATCCTCCGAATGAATATCATCGAAATCAGTAACAAACAGGGTTGTCGCGCGAAGATTGCTGTCGATCTGGGTTTCAACTGTTTTTCTTTCACGGCCGTGACGACGTCCGGGGCCAGAGTCGATGTCCTGTCCGCAGCCGAAGGCTTTGAATCGGGTGGACATCCAGCAAGTCGCAGTGGAATTCCGCTGCTGTTTCCTTACCCGAATCGAATCGCGGGCGGACGTTATTCATGGTCCGGTCGGGATTATCACCTGACTCCGGATAAAGTTCCGTTTGACAAAACCGGCAACGCGATTCATGGCTTTTGTATTGATCGCCCATGGCGAATTGTGTCGCAATCCGAATCGTCCGTCACGGCCATTTTCAGAACCAGCGTGGATGCGCCGGAACGTTTGGCTCTTTGGCCAGCCGATGCCGAGATTGAACTGACTTACGAGTTGCGCGATTCGTGTCTACAATCGCTGATTACGATTCGCAATCCGTCAGATCAACCGCTTCCCTGGGGCTTCGGGACTCATGCGTATTTCAGGTTGCCGCTCGGTCATTCATCGTCTGCAGAACAGTGCACAATTTATGCGCCGGCGTCGCAGACCTGGGAACTGGATGAATGCCTGCCGTCCGGAAAAATCCAGCCAGCGGCGGCGAAACTGTCGGCGAGTCCGGCATTTCGCGGACTCAAACTGGACGACATCTATACCGACGTGAGTACTGACAATGGGGAAGTGATTTGTCGGCTCACCGATCCTGCAGCGAAACTGATAGTGGAACAACGATTTCCGGCAGTGTTTCGTGAAATTGTCGCGTTTACTCCGCCGTGGGCGACAGCTGTTTGCCTTGAACCCTATACGTGCGTGACCAATGCCATCAATCTTCAACAGCAGGGCATCGACGCGGGTTTACATGTCCTGCCGCCAGGCGAAACCTGGACGGGCCGGATTGATATCGAAGTGCTGACTGCTGAATGAGATCAGATCACGCCGCCGTGGACGCGGTAGGGTGTTTCGAAGTCGGGAAGGTCGAGGAACCAGATGCGTTCCCAGATTTCCGGGACGTGTCGCAGACTTTCCGACGTAAAGATCAACTGCCGGGCTCGCGTATCCTGATTCGGACTCCAGATCGGCATAGCGCATCCGGCGGACAACGCAGAAGATGCCAGCAACAGTCCTACCATCAGTCGTAATCGAAGCTTCATCGCATCGTCCTTCCTGGACCCGTTTTTCCATGAAGTTGACTCTTCATGGATGCCACAGCACTTGGAATCAGATGAATTCTGAATCATGGGGCCCGTAAATTACGGACCCCAACAAAAGCAATTCATTCAGAAACCATGATCCATTGCGATACTGTGGTTGCTTGGAAAAGGGGTCAGGAACCAATAGTGCGAAGCACCCTCCGGGCCATGTGGCTATTGGTTCCTGACCCCTTTTCCAAGCACCTGACCCCTTTTCCAAGCACCAATAGTGCGAAGCACCCTCCGGGCCATGTGGCTGTTGGTTCCTGACCCCTTTTCAGGCATGAGGCCAGGTAAGTTCAGCGGACTGAACTTCCGCTGTCGTTCGAAAATGGCCTCTGCAATCCGGGCGCGTCCTTTCGATAGGTCTGACTGCCGGACGACGCTGTTCTTCGAGCCAATTCTCGTTCTTCCAGTTCGCGAACTTTCGCTTCCATCTCTTTACCAGGTTTGAAGGTGACGACAAATTTTGCTGGCACCTCAACCTGACCTCCGGTTCGCGGATTTCGTGCTTTCCGAGCGGCGCGCATTTTGACTTCGAAAACTCCAAAGTTTCGCAGTTCAATCCGGCGCTCTTCCACCAGGGTTTCAACGATTGCGTCAAAGGTCTTCTGAACAATCTCCTTCGTTCGCAGCTGCGTTAAACCCAATTCATCCGAAATCGCTTTGACGATCTCTTTTTTGGTCACGATCTGTGCCTCCGAAGTGAGAGTTCCCGCGTACCTGCTTTCACCTGTTGTCGCTACAACTGTAGGATGTGTCAGGACTTACTGTCAAGACTCGCGTGGAAAGGAATCGCTTCCAGCCGAACTGGACAAAGATACAATCCACGCAATCGCTCCGGATTGCCAAATCGCAATCGATCATGGTTTCAAAATGAATTGCCAAAGAACCAGCCCCGGAGGTGCAACGCTCCGATGCCTTTCCTCCTTATCGGACCGTGACAACTGAAAACTTAGGCAAATTCGTCATAATTGATACAGATTACCACGACACCATTGGCTCGACTGAGATAATGGGTAGCCTGAGTGGACTGATGGTGTTCCTGAATTCCGCAGTTCCTGTGGGCGGCAAGGCTCGCGGTCGGTCACGAAGAACCCGTCCAGGAACTATTCCGTGGTTTTGGAACGTAATTGTTTGTTTCGGCCCAAAGGGCCAGCAGTTCAAATAGCCACGGCCATCGGCCTTGACATTACCCACATCTTTTCCATGCGCACCCAACCCCAACGGGGTTTAACAACAAAGCCTGGGGTCGCCGTGACAACGGCGCACCCCAGGAAAAA